>PNAR01000149.1:12267-18042 GCA_003169715.1 Acidobacteriaceae bacterium
CGCATGTGGGGGATAGCCGTCTATATCTAATCCGCGGAGGAAAAATTTCTCGAATTACGCGGGATCACTCGTACGTGAACCGGCTCGTCGAAACCGGGCTTATCAGTTCGCAAGAAGCAGAAAATCACCCACATCGCAATATTCTGACGGCGGCCGTAGGTGCCGGAACCGAAATCAATCCTGAATACCCGGCGAATCCGGTACTTCTCGCCTGCGACGACATTCTCCTACTTTGCACCGATGGCCTATGGGGCGTAATGACTGACGAGGAAATCCAGAAGGCAGCGAGCGAAAAGCCGCCGCAACCCGCTTGCGAGAGCCTAGTGCGACTCGCTAAAGAGCGCGGAGGGCCGGACAACATAACTTTGATGATTCTTCGAATCAAAGACCAGCGTTAGGTTCCCCTGATCGCTGAAGACGATGCCAAAATAAAAAAGCCAGAGTCCGAAGATCTCTGGCTCCTTAACTCAACGCGACCTTAAGAAAACACGGTTATTGGGGTGGTGCGGTCGAGGTGCCGGTGCCGCTTGAACCTGAAGATCCCATTCCGCTCTTGCTACCTTTTCCCATGCTGCAAGTGTCTGAGATCATGTCTACGCTGGTGACGTTAAACGATTTTCCGCTTGCCGATGCACTTCCCGAAGAAGTGTTCGACATACCGGACGTTCCGCCTTCCCACATTCCATGGACGGTCACTTCATGTCCCACATGCGCTGAAACGTCCTGGCCGGTGAGCATCAGATCTTTGCCGTGCTTTGTTTGCAGCATATACTGGCCGCCCTGCGACTGAATGCAGCCCTTCATTTTCTTCTCGGTCTTCATGTTCCCAGTCGAGTTGGTGGAGTTGTCTCCCGCCATAGTCCCACCCGGATTAGTTCCCTGGCTCATGGAAGGCGAAGAGCTTTGCGTCCCTTGGCTTCCCTGCGAAGGCGTCTCGGTGGGCGCACTGGTTTGGGCGGNNCCGCCATAAAAAACACAAAGATGGTACACATACACATCAAACTTTTCTTCATTTGGTCATCTCCTGAATTTTGATAGATGGTTCTCGCTATTCGATTCCGCGGACGAAGTGGAAGAAAGGTTCATTTCCTGGACGAACTCGAAACTCACAGTGGCCAGACAGTGATGGTGTCGCCCTAATGCCCGAGTCACCACGTAATTCAACTTATACTTCCATTGATTGCGGGACAATGAAGGCAACTGTGTATGAGCTATCTTGAAATGCTGTAGCGGATTAGGTCCCGCACTTAAACCCTATCGCCGGACGGGGAGAGAAAACTCAGCTCGCTTTTTTCCNNATGTCCTCAGCGTGCTCTTCCTCTTTCGCTAGAATTTCTTCCATCACCCGGCGGCTGGTTGGGTCCTTATCTCCCAGGTAGCGAATGATCTCGCTATAGGATTCAATCGCGATCCGTTCCGCAACCAGGTCTTCCTGAATCATATCCACGAGACTGGTTCCTTCCACGTATTGGGAATGGCTGCGAGCCAGCAAGGTGGCGGGATTGAAATCAGGTTCCCCATCTAGCTGCGTGATTCGTTCTGCGAGCTTATCGGCGTGTTCTTGCTCCTCTTGAGCATGCTCCAGGAATTCTTGTGCCACGGCTAAGGCGTGAATACCGGACGCCATATAATGGTGCCTTTTGTATCGAAGCACGCAGACTAATTCTGTGGCCAGCGCGTCGTTCAGAACCCGCACCACGGTTTCCCGGTCGGCTCGATAGCTCTCTGTAACGGCCCCATCTTCGATATGTTGCCGCGCCCGCTTTCGAATTGCTTCGAGGTCGGAAATGAACTGTCCCCGGTTGCTGTTCTTCTGTGGGGTATCGCTCATAGAGTCCTTTCTAAGCTAATGCACAGAATTTTCGTCTGCTGAATTGCGGATCGCGTGACGATAGCTAATAGTTAAATTCGCCCCATCAAGACAAGGATGAGCAGAATAACCACCACGAGTCCCAGTCCGCCACTGGGGTAGTATCCCCAACCTGTGCTGTATGGCCAGGTTGGCAAGGCGCCGACAAGAAGCAGAATTAAAACGATCAGAAGTATAGTGCCCATGTTAAATGTCTCCGGTTTATAGAAGTCACTGGCGGGCGCTGCCAGTGCGATCAAAACTCTCCGGGTGCCAGTCAGGTTTGGTGCGCATCCCACCGGTAAACAAAGCCCAGAATTTCTGAAGCCTCATCGGGAAGCACATTACAACACGAGCCTTAGCTCACCAATAAGGTTAAATGTGTAGGTGCCTGCGAAACTCAATGTAGCGAACGGCGGATCTGTGTCTAGAGAATTTGACTTAGGGCCAGAACCAAATACAACTTTCGATTGCGCTGAGCCGAAATGTCTTGAACTTGTCCGATAACTTCAAACCATCGGAAAACCTTGACTTGAATCTTGCAAGTCAAGCGTTGTTGGTTTTTCTTTCCTGCGTCCGCTCTCGTCCAGTAGCGGGTATTCTGATGAACCTATTCGCTAGCCGGAGCATTCTCACCACGCGATAGAACGGAAAAAGCCAGGCTGGCAAGGAAACCACCGACCATTCACCAGTACCCGGAGTCAACAGCAGGCGCCATAAGAATCGCGCACGGTCTCGCCAGCGTTCCCTGAGAGCGAGCATCAGCCGAAAATAAGAAACTGATTCGGTATTCACCTGCTCACTGTCGTGAATAATCGCCCGAATTCGCGAAGTTAGATGGCTGATGCCGGATTCGGGATCCAATCGCTTCGGATCGGCCAACGGGAATGGATTCCCAAGCAGGGAATGAGCGAGAGCGAGGTTCACATTCAGTATCCGGCGTATTCCTAGCTGATTTGCCTGTTCGTGCACGCTATCCCAGTTTATTGGCTGCGACTGGATAAGCTGAGAGATATCCCATACGAGTGACAATTCTGACCAGGCATGTTTGGCGGCGTGGACGCACAATACCAGGAGCAAATCGTCCGGGCACAGAGTCCGCACCGGTGGGCCGCCGATTTCAATCGTGATTGCCCTAGAAAAGAATCCGGCGACATCGAAATCAATCGAGTAAAAGCGGGGAAGCACGCGCCATTTCAGTTCCAGAACATTCTGCGCGTCTGGCAAATCGAACGCATACTCGTATCCGGACCGGATAAAACTTTGTTCCTGGCGACCTGTGAGTGAACATTGTGGCGTGTATCCCAGTTCAGCGAGCGCGGCTTTGCTCTTCTGCACAGTCGAGGGATGGACCAACAAATCAATATCGGCAAATTGCCGCCCGGTGACATCGCTATTAAGGATGGTCGCCAGGGCTGGGCCTTTGTAGACGAGCACTGGAATTCCGCGAGATTCAAAATGTTTTAACGCTCGGACCAAATCATGGGTCAGGCGGAGCGTTTGGCGGGCATTGGCCTGATAACAGTGGTGAAGCTTCTCCAGAGGTTCAGCAGGAACAATATCGGCAATGCGGCGAAGAGTGGTGTAAACCTGGGGAATGAGGCGATGGTGTTCGGTAATCCGCACCAGGGTTTGCCAATCCAAATTATCGCCAACGAATTCTCGAATATCTTCGACTCGCGAGCCGCGATTACATGCGGCACACAAGAGGAGAAAATTAAATTCGCGATTGAATTGCCCGGGATGCCGCCTTGCGGTTGTTTGGGGAAGGGAACTAGGCGTACTCAAGGAAGATGCGGTGAGAACCGGCGGGTGAATCGCGGGTGCGCCGGTCTCAAGATTCATTGATAGCGTTCTCGCATTAACTCTGCGATTGCCTCGTATGCTTTTGCCAAAGTTTTTTCGTCGGGGAGGAATACGATTCGGAAATGTTGCGTGCCTGGCTTCTGGCCGAAGCCGGACCCGTGAACGACCATCACGTATTTCTTGCGAATTAATTCTTTGACGAAGACCTCGTCGGCTTCCGGGATTTCCAATTTAGGAAACGCGTAGAACGCCCCTCTTGGGGCTACGCAACTTATTCCAGGAATCGCATTGCAGGATTTCACGGTGAGATTACGGCGCGTGCGCAGTTTATCGCAGACCGCGATCAAGTGATCCTGCGGCCCATTCAATGCTGCGGGAATCGCATATTGCTCGGGATGATTTGCGCACAGCCGAGCCCGTAGCAACCGGTGGACACCTTCGGTGTAAGGCTTCACGGCGGCCGCATTTCCGCTGACTATTCCCCAACCGACGCGCCATCCAGGAACGAGATAATTTTTGGAAAGGCCGCCGAACGTCACTACCGGAACGTCGGGAGCGACGGCAGCCATGGAGATGTGCTCGTCGTCGTCCAACATCAGCTTGTCGTAAATTTCGTCCGAAAAAATTACCAGGTTATGCCGGCGCGCGAGTTCGGCAATTTGCTCCAACATTTTTCTCGAGCAGACGGAGCCTGTGGGATTATTCGGATTGATGATTACTATTCCGCGCGTGCGCGATGTGATTTTGCGCTTGATGTCGTCGAGCTCCGGCTGCCAGGCATCGTCCTCGTTGAGGAAGTATGCGTTGAGGCCGATCTCCAACTTGCACAGCACAGCGGAGTACAACGGGTAATCCGGACACGGCGTAAGAATGTCTTCACCTGGGTTCAGCAGCGCGGTAAGACAAACGTCTACTGCCTCGCTTGCGCCCGACGTGACGAAGACGTCTTGAACCGTAGTGAGTCCCTTGCGTGCCGCTTCCTCCCGAATAGCTTCTAAGGCCGACGGGATTCCGGGCGATGGCGCGTATCCGTTCTTGCCATCGCGCATGGCTTTATAGGCTGCCTCGATAACATGCGCGGGAGTTTCGAAGTCGAAGTTGAGAGGGTCGCCGACGTTCAGCGGCAGGACTTTGTGACCCTGCTTGATAACTTCGTCGGCGACGCAGGCGAGATCGCGGATGGCGTACCGGACGTTGTCGAGACGGGAGGCGGCGGCAATTTCACGAGATTGGGTTATCGGCATAGATGTCAACGTCCTCTGCTCAATGGAGCGTCGGGCGTCTTCGCCCGACATGACGGGCGGGGACGCCCCTCTCTCCATTAGACTCTCTTATTCTCCCCGATCAATCTGCGCTCTTTGCAGCCGATCGGAATAATCCACGTACACGGCTTTCCACTCGCTGTAAAAATCAATCGCACCGATTCCGCCTTCGCGGTGGCCGTTGCCTGTGGCCTTGACGCCGCCGAAGGGTAGATGAACCTCTGCGCCAATGGTCGGGGCATTGATGTATGTGATTCCAGCGTACAGATCGCGCATGGCGACGAAGGCTTTGTTAACGTCTTTGGTGTAGATCGAAGACGACAGTCCGTAGTCAATATTGTTGGCAATATGGATGGCGTCGTCGAGACCTTCACAGGGAATGATCGAAACGACGGGGCCGAAGATTTCTTCCTNNTCGAGATCCTCACACGGGATGATCGAGAGCACGGGGCCGAAGATTTCTTCCTGCGCGATGCGCATCTTCGGATCAACATCCACGAACACGGTAGGCTCGACGAACCATCCGTATTGAAGGTCGCCTTGCGTTAAGCGATTGCCGCCGCATTTGATTTTGGCGCCTTCTCCGCGGCCAATTTCGATGTACTTGAGGTCGCGGTTCATCTGCGATTCGTTGATGGCCGGACCCATCTCGCTGGTTTCGTCCAATCCATTCCCGACTTTTAACTTGCTGGCACGTTCCACGTAGCGGTCTACGAAGTGGTTATAAACACCCTTCTGCACGATGATGCGGCTGGTCGCGGTGCAGCGCTGGCCGGTCGTGCCGAAGCCTCCCCATAATCCGCCCTCGATGGCGAGGTCGAGATTGGCGTCCTCAAGCACGATCATGGGATTCTTGCC
>PNAR01000513.1 GCA_003169715.1 Acidobacteriaceae bacterium
TTGTTACCGTTACTGTAGGCGATGAATTTGCCGTCAGCCGACCATGCGCCGTCTTGTCCGGCGATGTCTCCCAACTTGCGTGGCGAACCGCCAACGACGGGCATACTCCATAGTGGTCCCGAAAGTGGCGCACCATGCCCGTCTATCACGAGAAGTTCGGATCCGTCCGGCGACAGGGACAAGAACTGAGGCGAGTTGAAACTCAACGGAGGAAGTTGCATCTTTATGGGCTCGCCACCTGAGGTTGACATCTCGTCCATACCTTGGTTATCACCACCGGATGGTACGTACAGGAAGAGCCTCGAACCTTCCGTTCCTATCAAGCCCTTCCGTTGGCCGTCGTGCGTAAGTTGAACGTAATTGGAGACCTTGGGCACGGCTGCGGGGCTGATCCAGAAATATGCCAGCGCGCCGACGCCGAGCAGCACTGCCAGAGCCGTTGCAGCGGTCGCAATCCCCCGACGACTCGCGGACTCAACAAGGTGTGCATGACTGCCGGTGGAAGGCGCCATATCCGTATCCGACAGCGCCTCCAGCGCAAATGCCATATCGGAGGCCGATTGAAAGCGTTGCTCCGGGTTCTTCTCCAGGCAGCGGTGCACCACACGCTGCAAAGCTGGGGGCGTAGCTGCCGTGACTTGCGAAATGGACGGCGGATCCTCATTCAGAATTGCCGTCATGGTCTCTGCCGAGGTGGCCTTGCGGAACGTCTGCTTCCCCGTCACCATCTCGTAAAGAATCGTGCCGAAGGCGAAGATGTCGGAGCGGTGGTCTGCCATCTTTCCGCGAACCTGCTCGGGAGACATGTAGCCCACGGTTCCCATCACCATGCCGGACTCAGTTGCGTAGGCCATTGTGGCTTCCGCTCCGGAGGCGTCCCTTGGTTGAGCCAGCTTGGCCAGACCGAAGTCCAGAATCTTGACCCGCCCATCTTTGGTGACGAACAGGTTGTCGGGCTTCAGGTCGCGATGGACAATGCCTTTGTCGTGTGCTGCCGCCAGGCCTTGCGCGATCTGAACTGCATAGTCAATCGCTTTGCGTAACGGTATGGGCCCGCGCCTCAATCGCTCGCGCAACGTCTCGCCGTCCAGCAACTCCGACACCATGTACGACACGCCTTCGTGCGTCGCCATCTGGTAAACCGCAAGAATGTTGGGATGATTCAGGGCCGCCGCAGCACGTGCTTCCTGCTCGAAACGGCGCAGGCGATCGGGATCGGCAGTCAGAGACTCTGGCAGCACCTTGATCGCGACTTCGCGGTCCAGCCGGGTGTCGTGCGCGCGATACACCTCGCCCATGCCGCCAGCGCCAAGCGGGGAGCGAATTTCATACTGCCCGAGGATCGTTCCGGGAATCAGGGGCATGGGAAGCAGGCAGGATTATACCGCGAGTCGCCAAATCTCCACGCTCAGAAGACCTATAACGGCTGAGTTGTCGGCTGCTGGGAAGTTGTCGCGCAGCGAGGTTGCGCAGATAAGTGTTGATAAATCGCCATGCGGAAAGTAATCCTGACCAACAGCTGATCGGCGAGTCCGCCTCCCCGAAGATTGTCCAGAAGTCGGCATGGGGGAAGTGTGATTGAGTTCAAAGGTCCGCGAAACCCGTTTCTGGATAAGTTCAGATTGGCCTACCACCCGGCCAGAATCGCGCATCATTTACAACGTACGGCGCAGGCTATAATTGTGCCCGCGCATGCCCCTAACCTCTGGCACAAAACTCGGTCCTTACGAAATCCAATCTCCGTTGGGCGCTGGCGGGATGGGCGAGGTGTATCGAGCGAGGGACGTCCGCCTGGATCGCAGTGTAGCCGTTAAAGTTCTGGCTTCCCACCTTTCCTCTTCGCCGGAACTGAAGCAGCGCATGGAACGCGAGGCGCGAGCCATCTCTTCTTTGAACCATCCCCATATCTGCCATCTTTACGACATCGGCTCACAGGACGGCACTGACTATTTGGTAATGGAGTTTCTCGAAGGGGAAACTCTGGCTGAGCGGCTTCGTAAAGGAGCTTTGCCGCTGAGCGAAATTCTAAAGATTGGGATGGCCGTAGCCGAGGCGCTTGCCGTGGCCCACCGCCACGGGATCGTGCACCGCGATCTGAAGCCGGGGAACATCATGCTTACGAAGAGCGGCGCGAAGCTGATGGACTTCGGGCTTGCGAAGTCTGCGGCTGCCGGTGCTCCCGGCGGAGCATCGAGCGCGCCTCTCTTGTCGGCCGCCCGGACGATGAGCCAGGCCAGTCCCGTGTCTCCGCTCACCACTGCGGGCACGATGATCGGAACGATCCAGTACATGTCGCCGGAGCAGATTGAGGGCAAGGAGGCAGACGCCAGATCGGACTTGTTTGCGCTAGGTGGCGTCCTCTATGAAATGGTCACTGGCGCCCGGCCCTTCGAGGGCAAGAGCCAGATCAGCGTAGCCAGCGCAATTCTGGAAAAAGAACCGGAACCAATTTCTGCATTGCAACCGCTGACGCCACCGGCGTTCGAGCACATCGTAACTGCGTGCCTCGCGAAGAATCCTGACGACCGCATTCAGTCCGCGCAAGACATCGCGCTGCAGTTGAAGTGGATTGCTCAGAGCGGGACACCGGTGGTTAATCCCACCAACAAAGAGCGACACAATCGCGAGTTGCTCGCGTGGCTGATCGCAGGCCTGCTTACCCTCCTGCTCATCGCGTCTCTCTTCTTGCGTGGATCGAAAGGCACAGAGCCGACGACATATTTTTCTGCGCCGCTTCCATTTGCGGCTCGAGATGCAGCGGTGTCTCCCAATGGCCATACGGTAGCGATTGTCGGCCATCGAGAATCCGAACGAAATAACGCGCTCTGGATTTACGAACCCGGGTCGCAGGAATCGAGCAGCGTGGCCAACACGGAAGGTGCAAGCTTTCCCTTCTGGTCTCCCGACGGGCAGTCGATCGGTTTCTTTGCAGATGGAAAATTGAAGAAGCTGAGTCTGGCAGGCGGGCCGGTACAGACGTTGTGCGATGCACAGACGGGACGCGGTGGCGCCTGGAACAAGGATGACGTCATAATCTTTACTCCCAGTGGCCACTTAGGCGTCGGCCTCTATCGGATTTCAGCCTCGGGCGGAACGCCGACTCAGATCACTGTGCCCGACAAAAATCTGAACGAGGACAGTCATCGCTGGCCGCAATTCCTGCCGGATGGTATTCACTATTTGTATTCCGCGATCCATCTTTCCGGCCGAAAAGACCTCAGTTCGATCTTCGTGGGTGCGCTCAATTCAAATGAGAAACGGCTTATAGCCAAAGCGAGCGGGAACGTCGCGTATATCGCACCCTACCTGCTCTTCTACCGCGATCAGACTCTTTTCGGTCAGCACTTCGACCCAAAAACATTTCAGCTGGCCGGAGAACCCATCCCGATTCTCACCGACGTTCAATACTCTCCGCGAATCTCTCGAGCTGTGTTCGCGGCATCGAACGAACATCTGCTCGTGGCCCAGAAAGCAGGCGACACCGGCGCTTCTCAATTTTTGTGGTTTAACCGGCAAGGTCAGGAAATCGGAACACCACTGAAACCCGGCATTTACGGCAACATGATGTTGTCTCCCAACGGCAAGACCGTAGCATCCGATACGACCGATCCTGCCAGCCAGAATACCGACATTTGGACGTACGATCTCGACACTCAGAGCGCGAAGCGGCTGACCTTCGATCCAGCGATTGACACAGTGCCCATCTGGAGTCCCGATGGGACTCGAATGGTCTTCGCGTCGAATCGTGGAGTTATCTTCGACCTGTATTTGAAGGATACGAATGGAGCACAAGAGGAGAAATCCATTCCGCAGGACGGTCCTGACCGATTTCCCTCGGATTGGTCGCGCGGCGGGAAATATGTGCTTTACGAGCGCGGCACCGACCTGTGGGTATTGACGATACCGGGACTCCGGGCCACTCAGTTTCTTAAATCGAGTTCCAGTCTAAAGAATGGTCAGTTTTCACCGGATGGCAAGTGGGTCGCGTACTCCTCCAATGAAAGCGGACGATGGGAAGTTTATGTAACCTCTTTTCCCGAAGCCCATGGGAAATGGCAGGTCTCCAACGCGGGAGGAGATCAGCCCAGATGGCGAAGCGACGGTAAAGAGCTATTCTACCTTGACGCCGACAGCAGAATGATGGCTCTTCCGGTGAAGACAGGGGCCAATTTTGACGCGGGCACTCCAACTGTGCTTTTTCAGGCCAATCCTCGCGAACTGGTGGCAACTTCCGAGCAGTTCTCCTACGATGTCAGCAAAGATGGTCAGAAATTCCTGATCAACACGCAACTGAAGACAGGCATGGCGCCCATGTCTGTGATCCTGAACTGGAGCGCGAAGTTAAATTAATAAAGTTAAATTAATAACGCCACTACGAAACAAACCGCAGGCTGCAGGTTTGTGCCTCTGGATCGGAAAGCCGCGGATCGCGGCGCGGTCAACTTCAGCGCGATTACGGGTCAGCTGGTTCAACTTCTCGAGTTGGACGGTGCCCAGAACGTCGTCGAAGACGGCATCGAATCCAACGTGGTTGCTCAACGGCATTCGAAGTTGTTCGCGTCTTCCGTATCCCCCGATCCCTTGTACTGGGCGTGCTTCGGATAAGGACAGAGCGGTCGGCTGCGGCCGGGGAATGCCTTGCCGGTCGCGATCACGGACGCGGGGGCAGTTCCCTTCTCCACCCAGTTGACTATCGCACCCAAGAAATCAAACTGATCAAGGCCCTGGCCTCCGCCGCAGTGCGACATCCCCGGGACAAAATAGAATTGGCCCCACTTCGAGACGGCTTCGAGTCCTCCATTCGCAGCCGACATGTCTTTGTAGTAGCCGAATGTATCGAGCGGAGAGAACCAGGGATCGCTATCGCCGTGGTAGAAGATCAGCTTTCCGCCATGGCCGGAGAACGTGGTCAAGTTCGTGGACATCGAGTCTACGAGTGGCTGAGCAGCCGCAAGCGCTTCCTTTTCGACATCAACTTCCATCGCGGTGGTTGCTGGTCCGAAAATACCGGGCCCTGGCGAGAGAATCCCACGGATGGGACCGGTAGCCGCGATGCCTGTGTCGTATAAAAAGCCGGGATATACCTGCACCCCCTCTGAGGTCTTTGGGCCACCGAGAGCTTTCTTAATCGCAGCGACCTTCTCCGGACTCAGGCACGATTCGGCCTTACCTTCTTTGCACGTCAGCGCCGCCGGATCGAAGTCGCACCCGAGAGGATCCGAGATCATCCCGTCGGCCACGCCGTCCTTCGCGTCACATTTTTGCAGCAGCGCGTCTTTGATCAGCTTGCGGTCAGCGTCGCTGATGGCCTGCGCAATGATTGGCTTGCCACCTGCGTCCTTGGGCGCAATCTGGTTGAGTGCAACCGGAATCCATTTGCCAATCGCCAGATTGGAAAGGCCAGTGCGCATGGCGGGATCGCCCGAGATGATTCCGTTGAAAACCGTGGGATAGCGCTGCGAAAGAATCATGCCTTCGCGGCCGCCCGTCGAGCATCCCGAAAAATAAGAAAAGGCTGCCGCCTTTCCGTAGTACTGCGCGATGAGTAGTTTGACGAGGGTCGCGACCTCGGCGTTGGCGAGATAATCAAAATCCAGAGCCGCTTGCTCATCCTTCATGAAATCGAAGTCAAATGGTCCACGATGGCTTTTGTGACCTGTATCCGTACTAACCACCGCGAACCCGCGCATAAGGGCAGGTGTATCGCCTGCTGCATTTAGACCAAGCGGGGCCATCACCACTCCGTTTCCTCCACCGCCGCCTTGCATCAGGAAATCGCCATTCCATTTCTCAGGCATTGCTAGCGCAAAGTTGATGCCAAACTCTTCACCGCCAACTCCGGTACGGCGATTGATCACGCCCTCGACGCGGCAATATGCAGGAATCGCCGCGCTGTGCCCCGGCCCCCACGGATTCGGCTCCGTGGTTCCTGCCGCAATCGGTGCAGCCTTTGAAATCTCGACGCCCGGCGCTTTGAAGTTGGTCAGACTGGCGCACGAATTTGATTGCTGAGCAAATCCAGAAGCGCTCAGCAGAAGCACGGGCCACGCGATGGCACGCCAAAATTGCGAATGCATGTTGTCCTCACTTTCTAAATTGGCCGGGCATCGCTGCGGGGCAACGGCCCTACTGACAAACCGTGGATTGCCACCATCCGGAAGATACGATCTCTGGGATGGACCTGCCGCCGTCATTGAACCAGCGCATCGGCAGCGTTGGCCGCCAGAATCCAACGGCTGGCGGAATCAATCACGTATTCGTCCTCGAACCATAAAAAGCCGAAGTCGTCAATGCACTCCGGGAAATCAGGTTTGATGATGATGTAGCCGGGAATCACGCCACCTGGAATAAAGGTATTGTCAGCACGGTTGTTTCCGTAAGCCTTCAGCTTCGAAACCGTCCCGACGGAAGAAACATAGGACGTGCTCGATACTGGATGCGTGCCCAGCATGTAGTTGGCGGCGCGCAGCGTGTAGTCCGGCCCGACAATCTCGGGGAATGCCTTGTGCAGAAAATACATCCGGATGCCCAGGTCGGATACGGCCATCGAGCCGCCCCAAGTGCGCAGGCTAGGAGGCACACCGAACGGTGTAGCCGCAAGCTCGGTGTCCAGTGCAGTCACATAAGATCGGGTCGCATCTTCGAGTTGCTTTTTGAAGTCCGCATTCATGTAAGGTAAGGCGCGCACAGCCATCCAGCCCCCGAAGCCGAAGGCGGCCGACTGCCGCATCAAGGGAAACATTTCCTGGAGGCGCTTCTTATAGACGTCGCCGCCGTTGGTCGCGATCAACAATTCCAGAGTGGCTCTCCACTCCTGACCGCGAACCATCTGCTCGGCGAAGTTTGGCGGCATGGTCAGGCCGGGCGGTAGTTTAATGGGTGTAGGGTGAGCATGTTCCTCCGTCCAAAGCCGGATGGCAGTATCCAGACACTCCTTCGCAAGCGCATCATCCCAGCCTTTGAGCGCCTGCGCGGCGGAGGCGAGGGCGGCTGAGGCGCCGTATTGCAGACGCGGCTCCTTAGTAGTGAAGGCCCAACGGTCATCCGGGAGGCCGCTGAAATTTCCTTCCACCTCGTTCGGACCAAGTTTTTCGGAATAGATTCGTCCGTCGGTCTTTGACGCAGCATCGCCCAGGTGTGTGTACTCTCGCAGAGTCGGCTCCATAACTTCGGGAATCGGATGACCAATGGACTTGATCTGTGCCAGCACCTGCAGAACTCCGTGCTTAACCTGCTGCACCGCGTCGGGTACTCCGTCGGGACGATGCATCTCGACGGTGCGCGCCGTCTCGTCCACGGCAAGTTCGTCCCACTTCAGGTCGAACTCTTTGTACGCCAACGCCAGATCCTCGATCACCTCGTATTGGCTCTCGGCACGGATATCGTAATCGCCCGCGTCAAACCAACCGCCAACGTTCATGCCTGGGATGTGCTGTCCTGCCTGAAACGGCGAATCGGTGTTCGGGCCCAGCCATGCTCCGTCGAAATGTTGCGTGTTCGGGGGTGCCTGTCGCGCGTCGTCAAGATGCGACTTGCCATGCCACAAACGGTAGCCTTCGCGCACCGAGACATGGTCCATTTCCACTGCAAGGAATCCGTCGAGGCTGGATTGCCAAGTCCGGCTGTATACATCGCGGGCAATGGGAAACAGAGCAGTCCGCTGTCCCGCATATTCGATCACATAGAGGCCGGGATCCTTTACACCGGAAAAGTCGAACTTCGCATAGGTGTAGCGGAGCCACGGTGTGGGACTTGAGATCGGGCCCTCAAACACCGTCTTGTAAACGCCGTCTTCCGCCAGGCGGAGCACCTTAGCCGTCTTGGGTGCGTCGAATTTCGGGTCAAGTTCGATGACTGCAACCTTAGTCGAGTCGGGAGGATAACCGGCCTGGCTATGCGCCACCATTGGTGGCCGTGTCCAGTTGGGAATCACATTCGGCCGGATGTGCCAGACCACGGCACCTTCAGTCTTACCCGAAGGAATCAGTGTACGAAGTACGAACCAGCCGTTTTGAGCGCGATTGCGTCCGTCATAAAGAGCCAGTGGACCGGTCTCGGAAGCGATGCTGATGCTATGCAGCGGATCTTCCGCCGCAAATGTAATGCTGTTTCCAGTGATCAGCGGAAGCGGCTGAGTGTACCCTTTCGCTTCATCCCATTCCTGTTGGTAGGCCAATTTTTTGGGATCGTCGGGCGACGGCGGTACCTTTTGCATCGGTTCCTGTGGGCTGCGAGGAAATACTCCGAACGCGCCGGTGTCTACCGCATAGCTCTTATCCATGTACACCGACGGCAGAAATTCGAGATTGAAACCTGCGCGCCCGGCCAGGTTTGCGGGCAATGGTTTATCTAGATTGACACTCACCCGCACGCCACCGGGTTCGGCCGTGACCTCGAGCCGGTAATCCATGTGGTAGGTGGGGAATGACAGTTGCGCACTAAGGCGATTGTGTTCCTTATCGGCCTGGCGGCCCTTGAGCTTCGCAACCAAATCCCACTGCTCCGGTGTTGGCATCAGTCGCACATCGCCATTTGTGGCGATGCGCTCTCCATGAAGAATCATCTCCATGGCGGTATTTTTCTGGTCTACGAAAATGGGGTGGTAGACACTGTCGTACAGCATCACGTTGAAGCCTTGTGTACTCAGGTATCCACTGTCGGTTACCTGCATCACGAAATCAGAGCTGAGCAAGGGCAAACTAAGAAACAGGATAAGTAAAAGGAGGACTTGCGCTCTAATAAACGCGGATCGGGTAAACACAATCACGATATTGAAACCAACCTTTCAGGCGACTCGAGCCGCAACGTCGAGCATCAACGGCAATCAGCCTTGAAACAAAGATTCTGGCTGAAAAACGGCAGCACATGATTCTGGAAGCGATCGGAGACCTTGCTCGTGTGCGTACCCTGGTAAAGCTCGAAGCTGTTCGAGATTCCGTACTTATCAAGAACATCATGCAGTTTGGCGGTATCCGTTTTTAAACCGTCCTGGTCGCCGACGTCGATCGAGATGCCATGATACTCGCGCAGATTGTCAATGTACTGGTCGATGAAGGCGAGAGGGGCGTTAGCAGTCCACTTCGCTAGAACATCCGGCTGCGGTTCGCCCTCTTTGGTTGGCAAATCAAGATACAGTGGCGGATTCTTGGGATCCGGAGACCACGCCGCGGCCGAGGCGAGCTGAGCACGGGCAAAAAATGGGAGGCTTGCCGAATCTGCGGGCGTCTTTGCCCCTTCAAGGGTTTTTGCCATCTCCGGGTTCGGTGGCGCAGGCGGACGCGGAGACAGGCAACACGGGCTCATGATGTAAAGGCTGCCAAAAACATCGGAATGCTTCATTCCGATGCGCGTCGCACCGTAGCCTCCCATAGAGTGGCCCACCAGGCCTCGACTTGCGCGCTCGGGAATCATGCGGTAGCGCGCGTCCATATATGCGACAACATCATGCGCGATGAACCGTTCGAAGTCTCCGGTGGTAACAGAACTCGAATACATGGATCCGTTGTGCAAGGTTTTGGAATCGGGTAGCACTACGATCATCTCTTTTGCGCCTTGGGCAAAAGCGCCTTCGATGGTTTGCGGCACATGGATCTCGTGGGACCACTGTTCCGCGCCAATGGAATACCCGTGCAGCGCGTACACCACGGGGTAGCGGCGATGCTTGTCTTTCTGGTAGCTCGGCGGCAAAAACACCAACACGTCGCGGTCCACCGCGTCGCCCTCCAAATTCCCTTCGAGAGCCGTGCCGTGGATTTTTATATGCTCTACCGAAACGGGCTTTGCTCCGGGAACGACCGCAGGGACTTCGGTTTGCACCTGCGCCATGACGGGTGATCCTGGAACGATAGCCATTGCGAGCGTTATCACGAACAGCAGTTTGTTCACTATCATCAGCAGCTCTCCTTTATCACGACTACGAAAACGCGTGCAGTGCGGGGATAAACATCGGGGCAATTTACGGTTCCGCTACTGAGATCGCTTTCCCGGTATACTCCACAGTCTTGTCGGGATTAGCTAGCGGAGCAGATGCGACGCCGTGTCCGGCAGACACCCAGATGATCTTGATCGGAATACTCGCAGGCATTTCTGGGTATTCGCCCTTGCGGTCGCCAATCGTCAGAGTTCTGGTCGATTCAGACCAACGCAATGGAATCACGGCATGAGCGCCCTTTTCGTAGTCGTAGCTGTCGCCAGCATCCTGGTATAGATCAAAGGTACCGTCGGCTCCTTTGTAAATCCTAAGTTCGATAGGTCCTGCGGGCTTCTCGTTCGTGTACTCAATTTCTGGGCCAAGGGGAATGATTGAACCGGCACGTACGTAGAGTGGAATGCGGCCTAGGGGAGCATCCGCGTCAATTTCACGGCCTCCCTTCTGCGAGGTTCCCGTCCAGAAGTCGTACCACGCTGGAGAATCTGGCAAATATAAAGTTCTGCGAGTAGCATCGGCCTGCAACACGGGACTGACAAGCATTGCCGGTCCGAACATGAACTCATCCCCGATGTCGCGCGTATTTGGATCACCCCGCCAGTCCATCACTAGTGGCCGTTGGATCGTGTAGTCCTCATTGGTTACGCGCCAGGCTAGAGAGTAGATGTATGGCATCAGGCGATATCGAAGTTTGTCATAGTTGACCAGGATCGGCTTGACCTTATCGAAAGCCCAGATCTCGTTTTCAGGCCGGTGCCCGTGAGTGCGAAAAATCGGACAAAATATTCCGTACTCGAACCATCGTGCGTAGAGTTCCTGGAATTTTGGATCAGCAACAGGATTGTCGTGCGGCGGCCAATAGCCTCCGATGTCAGTTGTCCAATACGGATAACCGGAAAGCGCGAAGTTCAGTCCGGCGGCCACCTGATGGCGCAAACCCCAATAGGAACCATAGACGTCGCCCGACCACACCGTCGCGCCCACTCTTTGCTGACCTAGAAAAGCAGACCGCGTCAGCAGAAAGACTCGCTTCCGGTCCGTAGTCGCTCGCCAGTGCTGCTGGATCCCAAGAGTATGAGTGAGTGGGAATATGTTCGTGTACTCGGCTCCGTTGCCAATCGCAATCTGCTTGTTGCTGAGAATCGCATCGCCCATGTGGGGCCAGTATTCTTCGGGTTCTGCGCTGTCGAGCCAGAACGCATCCCATCCCTGCGAAAACAACGGGCTGACCAGCTTATTCCAATAGAAATCGCGCGCCTCAGGATTAGTCGAATCGTACACATGAGCATTCGGCACATCGAAATGCTTGGCGGCGAGTTCCTTGTAGTTCTGCGACTTCGTATCGAAGAGTCCCCACACCGACAACATCGCGTGTACGTGCTCATCGTGCAACTGCTTCAGTTCGCCAGGGACGTCCGGGAAGTTGGAGTTGAATACAGGATCACCTTCTGCTTTCCACCAAAACCAATCCTGCACGATGGCGTCCAGTGGAATGTGCTCTTCACGGTAACGTTTTGCTATGCCTAAGACCTCGTCTTGGGACACGTACCGATCCTTTGACTGAAAAAAGCCATACGCCCATAGGGGAAGCATCGGCGTGTGGCCGGTGAGGTTTCGGTATTCATGGATCATCTGATCCATTTCCGGACCGTAAATGAAGTAGTAGTCCACGGCATGTCCTGCGAGCGAACTCAGACTCAAATCCAGTGGGAAGCGATTGTCCACGTAGGTAAGGGAGGCGGTATTCCACATCAACGCGTAGCCCTTGCTCGACAACAGCAATGGAATCGCGACGTCAGTATTGTTCTGGCCGAGTTCCACGGTGGCTCCGCGATAGTTGAACAAGCCGCTTTGATGCTGTCCCAGACCGTAGAGGCCCTCCGAGAAGTCCGCTGAAAATCGATCTTCGACGTGGAATGTTTTCTCGCCATTCAGCTCGACAGGCTCATAAGTTCGCGGGATCGAGTTTCGCTCGCGTAAGAGAGTTTCGCCTGCCAGGGTGCTGTATTGGATGTTTCCCCACTTCAACGAAAACTCGATCTTCAACGTGTCGGTTGTGAGGATCACCTCATCTGCGGTCTGTGATATCTGGAACTTTGCCCCTGGACAAGAATCCTTCGAATCAAGCATCCATGGCTGGTTCTGGCGGATCGCGTTGGACGGCTCGGGATTTGCTACAAAATGTATGACGCTAGAACGGCAAACGGAAATATGAACCTGCTCGGCTCCCACGGAGGCAGTCATCCCATCGGCCGCTGCCGCATACTTCACCGGAGGCAGTGAGGGCGTTTCCCAGAGCTGAGCCCATGCATCCGGTGAATTCCCGAGCAGACAGCAGATCGCGAGGAGGAGGAAACTGCTGACACTCAATAGGCAGGGAGCAATGACTCTCCCAGCGCGAAATAACGCTTCCATTATCCATTCCTCTTTTTCGATAGGTCCCACACGTGCGACAACTGAATTTACTGATTCACTGACTGATTCTGTGTAAATTGCCGTCCAAGACGATTTCGACTAGACAGAGTTTGGTGCGGCCACTAGAGGTCCGCTCCCTACTCCGGGAGTGTCTTGGTTCCTTCCACTAGTAAGTTAGACGGATCGTAACATCAGCAGTCCGGCATCTTGCCACGCATGGTTAGAAAAGCCTTGGCGCAAAGTCCTTGAGATCGCGACGCCAGGTCTGCCACTCGTGATCTGTACCCGGAGACTCGTAGAAGACGTGCTGGATGTTAGCTTCCTGGAGCGAGGTGTGCAGCCGCAGGAGACCCGCGCGCATTCTCTCCGGCTCTTTCGTGCCGACACCGAGCCAGAGCAAGTGGACCTTCTTCGCGAATGCGGCCGGATCCGCAAACACGCCATTGTAATCGGTCTTGGGGTCCAGTTTCCGGTCCCCCAGCACGAGCATCCCACCCGCTCCACTGAATCCACCAATGTAGGAAAACAGATCGAGATGATTCAACGTAATTTGGAACGTCTGCATGCCGCCCAGCGAAAGGCCAGCCATGGCACGATGATCGCGATCCGGGATTGTCCTGAAGGTCTGATCAATGTACGGAATCAGGGCCTGGGTCACATCGTCTTCAAATGCCGCCGACATGTCCTGTATCGCTTTCATCATTTCCGGAGAACCGAATGGCTTTCCAGTCAAATCCGGCGCGGCTTGGCCGGCTCGCCGGGCGTACCCATACGCCATGACGATAATCATCGGTTTGCAGCTCCCTGCCGCGATGAGATTGTCGAGGATGACGTTTGCATGACCCTGCCGAATCCATCCAGTCTCATCCTCGCCGCCTCCGTGTTGGAGATAAAGCACCGGATAGCGGGCTTTGGTTTGCGTATCGTAATTTGGAGGGAGATAGACGAGCGCGTGCCGCCACGTTCCCGTCACCTTTGAGTTGTACCAAACCTCGCGCACTTGCCCGTGGGGCACATCTTGAATCGAATAGTAAGTGGAACCCGGCTCAGGAACCTCCACTGCACTCGCGTACTTGCCTCCGCCGAAAAATGCCTGACTATTAGTATCGCTGACTTCCGCACCATCAATGATCAATGTGTAATAGTGAAGGCCGGGAACGAGAGGAGTTGTGGTGACGGTCCAAAACCCATCCGGTTGTTTCTCCATATCCACTTTCGGCCCACTCCAGAAATTCAACTTTACCTTCGTGGCGTCGGGAGCTTTCACACGAATCTGCACTTTCCCCGCGCTGTCCACCCGGGGATATTCCGCTCCCCACACATTCGTCGAAGCAGGCTGGAAACCGCTTGACTCCTGTGCCCAACAAAAACCGGCCAATAGAATGATCGTTAAGATCCCCGCCTTCTTCATTTGTCCTCTCCTTTTTGCAAATATGACTCTAACCTGTTGTTCACCCCGGAGCTAACTGTCGCGCCTTGCCCTTCGTGATCTCGACCGCAGTAATCGTTTTCCTGTTTGGGCTTTGCTTCACTGCTCCAGTGAGATAACCGTCACTGATTTTGGCTCCAGTTTCAGAGTTATCTTGCCGGCTTGCGCCCTCGCGGAAACGGGTTTCGGAACCACGGTGTTGGGCGCGTCGAATGTGTTGATGCTGTCGACCTTCAGTGCGGTTAGGGTTTCTCCCGAGGCAGACTTGGCATTGATCCCGGTCAGGTTCAACTCGACCTCCGCCGCTTGATTGGGATCGACATTCGTGATCTCTACCCACAGTTTGCCGTCTTGGCTTTTTGCAGCCACGGCATCGACGCGTGGCAGAGTGAAGTCGCCGTACTTGTAGCTGCCTGCATCAAACGTAACGGGAACGAACGTGGAATCCTGGAACGGGACATACATTTTGTAAACGTAGTAGGTCGGTGTGAGCACCATCTTCTCGTGATCTGTCAGTATCATCGCCTGCAGCACATTGATCATCTGCGCAATGTTGGCCCCGCGCACGCGGTCGGCATGACGAGCAAAGATGTTGATATTCAGCGCCGCGAGAATAGCGTCCCTCATACTGTTCTGCTGCACCAGAAAGCCCGGATTGCTGCCGGGTAAGGGCGCATACCAGCCACCCCATTCATCCACCACCAGCGCGACCTTCTTCTGCGGATCGTACTTGTCCATAATTGCTGAATGCTTTTTGATCAGCGCGTCCATCTCCAGCGTTGACTTCAGCACCTGAGCGTATTCAGTCTCTCCGAAACCCACAGACGCGAGCTTATGGTTCCAATCCACCGTGTAGCTGTGCATGGAAAGGCCGTTGATGTCCCAGCTCCACGTGTGCTGCTGGTAGGCTTTCATGATGGTTTCCGTCCAGTCGGTCCAGCGCTGTTCGCCGCCACCCGGGCCGACGGCAATCTTCAGCATTTGGTCTTTCTCCATCTGCGCCGGATTGTAGTTGCGAACGAACCGGCTGAAGACCTTCATCCGGTCCAGATAGTACTCGGGCGTCATGTTGCCACCGCAGTCCCAGCTTTCATTGCCGAGCCCGATCCAGGCCACTTTGTACGGCGCCGGATGCCCGTTTGCTGCGCGTTCCTTCTCGAGCGTCGTCGCCTGCGCGGCGGTCATGTACTCCAGCCAATCGGACGCTTCATGGGGAGAACCCGAGCCCAGGTTGACCGAGACGTAAGCCTCGCTGCCAATCTGGTCGATGAAGTCCATGAATTCGTGCGTCCCAAAAGTGTTCGGCTCGATCACGCCGCCCCAGTTGGGGTTCAGCCTCACGACGCGCTGCGGCCCGATCCCGTCGCGCCAGTGATATTCGTCGGCGAAGCAGCCTCCGGGCCAGCGTACGTTCGGCACGTGAATCGCTTTCAGTGCGGCAACCACATCGTTGCGAATACCGCGTGTATTCGGGATTGTGGAATCGGAGCCAACCCAGATCCCGTCGTAAATGCCGTGTCCGAGATGTTCTGCGAACTGACCGAAAAGATTGCGGTCGATCTTCGCGCCGGATTTGGATGCGTCAATCGACAACTCGACTTTCTGTGCAGCCATTCTCGGGGCGGCAAGAGCCATAACGATCAGAGTGACAACGACAAGAAATGCACGCATAGGAAGCAATCGCCTTTGAGGCGGGAGTGCCATGGATAAACGACGAACGAATGAGGCGGATCGGGTTAAGTATCCTCTCCTCGCTGGGAGGGTATCGGCATGAACTATGGGGGAACGGGTTAGGGACTGAGATCCATGAGCGAGTTTAAAGGCCATCTATTCTTTTCTCTCTTCCGCAGATTCGCTGCCGACTGGCATCGCTTTTGAAGGGTCATGATAACTCAAGACTTATCGGAAGCAGGATGTATCTCGAGAAAAATCGCCGCCTGATCGGGTTGTGTCTGGAGACACGGCACTTTCCCGGGATGACCGCTTCATCCATCGAGCCGGGTTACTGGCAAACATTACGAGAGCACCTCTCCGGCGGGAGATACTCCTATAGGTAGCGCGCTTCCACTTCAGATATGAATTGACTTTCTTCCCGCCGGACTCAATGGGGCTGGCCGTGTGAAGGTAAAGGTTATCTCCTTCAATCTTCGCCACGCGAGGCTGCGTCTGCCCGATCCAATTTGGAAACGGAGATAAACATGGAGTGGGTAAGCGTCTGCGCTTCCTCAGCGACATGGAACGCGCCCGTGTAAGCGATATACGTGGAGGCTTCCTGCTTGTAGTCGTCGTCAGAACCTTTAAACCAATCCCCCGAGGCGATGTCGGCGCGCTTGAAGTTGTCGCACACTTTCGTCATCACGCCCGGCATTTCCTTCTTAGCGGCCTCTAGCGCCTGCGTATTGATGTCGGCGATGAACACCTTTGCGCCCGCACGGCTGAAAATGCCGCGCAATCTCCAGTCCAATACCGGAAGCAGCTGCAGTAATCAGAACTTTCTGACTCATATGACCTCACAGATGAAAATCGATTGTCTCACCCGCATTAAAGAATATCTGTCTGAAGCCCCCATCAATGCGAAAAAGGATGCTGCATGAGAAGAAGTTTGATTTGGCGAGGGGGAATATCGTCGGTGACGATGTACGGGCCGTTTTCAGAGATGGTGACGCTAACCTTGCTCTTCGTCGTAGTCGTCGCAGTCATGGATCAGCCCCCTATGAACAAATTTCCTGGCGCGGCAACCGTATCCAATCCCTAGCGCGCACCGTGTTGAATCATTAGATTTTGTCGAAGCCGCCACCGGCTGCAACGAAGCCACCGCTGACTCGGAAGGTTTCAATCGCGCCATGTTGCTCGATTGGAGCCACGCCGGCACCGTTGGTCTTGATGCCGCCGCCGATCTCGATCTCGCGCGCCGAGCCGCCTGGCTTGATGCTCAGGCCGATGGCGGAGAGGCTAATGACAACTCCCTTGACCAGCGACGGGCCAGTGCCCCCGAACGTCTCGATACCGCGACGCACGACGAGCCGGCCAATGCTGGAGACGTGTACCTGGCGAGTTAAGCTTATATTGCGAATTTGTCTTGCGAGGTATCCCAATGAGTTGTACTTGCACCTCGCAGATCTGAGGCTGATTGATTGGCAGAACCTCCGTTAAAAGCCCCACCCTGTTTCTCCAAAAAACGGAGAGACGGGAATGGGGCGCCTCTGAATGCTGAATTTAGGGGACTGTGATTCGCACAACTTGGCCGGCGCCTGCTGGCCCTCCGTCGCCGAAGTTTGAGACGTACAGTGCGCCGTCGGGGCCCAGGGTCATCCCGGTCGGAACGGTGAGGCCGTCGGCTATTGTCTTTAACTTGCCTCCCCGGAGACGGACGACATCGCCTTTGCCCGGCGTCGGGAACCCAGGGCTGTCGCTGAGTTCAAGGAAGTAGGTATCGTTGCCATCGACCACGATGCTGACTACTGTGGTCAATCCTGAAAAGATGCTCTTTACTCCGCCCAAATCACTTACGATAAAGCGCGAGGCGCTGCCCGGAGTAATGGGGAACGAGTCCAGGTTCGCGAGATAGAATCCATTCTTGACACGAGCGATTGAGGTGGGTACGACGTGGCCTTGGGTTTCAGAAACGTCGATCAATCGGCTGACGATGCCTTCGGGGGTGATCTCGTCGACTTCTCCGTGGTTGGGCTCGACAGCGTACAGGTTGCTGTCGACGGAAATCATGTTGTACCAAACGCCGTCTGGCTCAAAGTCGCCTGGGTCCGGAGCCGTAACGGGATGCAGCGCTTGGTACGCGCTGAGGTTGGCAAGCCGACCCCATGATCCGTCCGCATTGATCTTAAGAACCGAGTTCGGGAACCTGGGGTGGCCGTGCGAACAGCCGCCGCCTGCCAGAAGAGCGTAAAGCTGGTCGCCGATAAATGCGACGTCCGCTACGCCTTGCGTATCTCCTTGGGCGGCTCGCGCTGAGGGTAGGTCTTTCACGAAGACCGAGCGCGCTCCATAGTAAGTCACTTTGGAGATTCGGGCGGTAAAGCCTCCGTTATAAGGCCCAATTGGGGGAACAACTTGAGCGCATTCTTCGGGTGTGGTGCTGTTGTTGCCCCCGGTCCCTGCCTCCGCGACGTAGAGATTTCCGTCCGGACCCCACTTAAGTCCACGGGGATTCGAAAATCCCGTAGCAAATACAGAGACATTAGAAGATGTTTGCGCGCATGCTGCCAGCGCGCTTAAGACTGCGATGCCCAGAAGTAGCCGCCGTGAAGCTCTCATTTTAACTCTCCTTTTTGACCTTGGGCTGCGGTTGTCGTTCCGGGCCGTGCCCAGGTTTTCCTTGCCCTACACTTCCTATAGCGAGAACCGGGGTCAAAACCTGTAACGAGGCGGCAGTTCGACGAAGATCTCCGGAGAAAAAAGACCGTCTCGTGCTATCTTGACTGTAAATGCCGCTCCCTCCTGCGGATAGAGGTTGTGCATGCCTGAAGCCTTCGGACACGAGATCACGGAACTGCTTCGGGCATGGCGGCAGGGAGATGAGCAGGCCCTCGAAAAACTGACGCCTCAGGTTTATCGGGAACTGCATCGAGCCGCGCGGCGCTGCATGGCGCGGGAACGCGACAGTCACACGCTTCAAACTACAGCGTTGATCAATGAGCTGTACTTGCACCTCGCAGATCTGAGGCTGATTGATTGGCAGAACCGGGCGCATTTCTTTGCTTTGTGTGCACGCCAGATGCGGCGCATCCTTACCGACCAGGCGCGGGCCCGGCAGTCGCGCAAACGTGGCGGAGGGGCACGGCCGGTTGCGCTCGATGTTGTGCCCCTTGTGGCGTCCGGAGCCAGCGAGGATTTGGTTGCGGTGGATGCCGCTCTCACCAGCCTGGCGAAGGTGGACCAGCGCAAGAGCCAGGTGGTCGAGATGCGTTTCTTTGGCGGCCTGAGCGTGGAAGAAACCGCCGAAGTCTTAAAAGTCTCCACGGAAACAGTGGCGCGCGACTGGAGACTCGCGAAGGCCTGGCTGTTGCGCGAAATGAGTGGCAGGACGAATGAAACCAGAACGCTGGAATAAGATTGAGAGCGTTTTCCATAAAGCCCTAGAGGCCGGCGAGGATCGTCGCGGCACCGTGCTTGAGGAATCCTGCGCCGGTGATGAGGATTTGCGCCGCGAAGTGGAATCGCTCATCGCCCAGCATGAGAATGCCGGGGACTTCATCGAGAAGCCGGTATTCGAAGCCGAAGCCGGTTCGCCACAAAAAAGTTCGGTTCCTTTGCCTGTGCAACCGAGAACCGACCTTAGCGGCAGCATGTTTGCGCAGTATCGGATCGTGGAAGAGATCGGAGTCGGCGGCATGGGTGTCGTTTACAAAGCCGAAGACACCAAGCTGGGACGCCCGGTCGCGTTGAAATTCCTTCCACAAATATTGACTTCCGATCATCCTGCCCTAGAACGTTTTCGACGCGAGGCCCGCACTGCCTCCGCTCTCAATCATCCCAATATCTGCACCATCTATGACATCGTGGAGGAGGGCGGGCAGGTATTCATCGCGATGGAGTACCTGGAGGGCCAAACGCTTGCGGACCGCATCCGTGGGCGAGCCCTCGCTGCCGACAGAATCGCGAAATTCGGAATGGCGATTGCTGATGCTCTTGCCGCTGCTCACGCCAGGGGAGTGATCCATCGCGACATCAAGCCCGGCAATATCTTTGTGACCACTTCAGGCCTGGTGAAGATCCTCGATTTTGGGGTTGCGAAATTACTCGGGACTGCCGAAGGACCCACCATAACCACTTTGACCAATGCTGAAGGAATCGTGGGGACGCTTCCCTACATGTCTCCAGAGCAACTGCGCGGACAAGACGTAGACGCACGTTCGGATATTTATTCGCTTGGAATAGTGCTTTATGAAATGTCCACTGGCCGCCGCCCTTATGCGGGCAACCTGCAATCTGAACTGATTGACGCGATTCTGAACCGCCCGGCGGTGCGGCCCAGCGCTAACAATCCGAAAGTCCCGGCCAGGTTGGACGAAGTCGCCTTGAAGTGCCTGGAAAAAGATCCCGAAGACCGCTACCAGACCGCCAAGGAAATTGCGATTGATCTCCGGCGGCTGGAGCGCCAGGAGACGGGAGCACAACAGGCGGGAACGGGCGCAGCGACGAATTTCCGTTGGTCGCGGGCGGGATCAAGCTGGAAATGGGCGCTGGGAGCCGTTGCTCTATTTCTAGTTGTGTGCGGTGTGTTGGTCAGTGTCACGCCATTGTCGCTTCCCGCCCCCTTGAATTCGGAACAAATCACTTTTTCTAACGAACTGAAAGACGGACCGCTGGTCACGGATGGGGCCCGGCTCTATTTTCAGAGTCAGGGCGTTCCCATGGAAATGTCGGTCAAGGGCGGCCCGATCGCTCCGCTTCGAGCGTCCGCGGTTGGCATGCAGATGCTGGACATTTCTCCAGATGCCTCCGAAATGCTTGGGCTGAAGCCGGCACTGAATGACGAGGATGCGCGAGGCTCGATCTGGACGGTCCCGGTTCTCGGCGGGGTTCCGAGGAAGCTGGGAAACCAGATTGCTCAAGATGCGCGCTGGTCTCCCGATGGGCGTTCGATTGTCTATGCCAGCATGAACTCTCTTTACGTAAGTGACAGCGAGGGCGCGAACCTGAAAAAGATATGGGATGCGTCTGGTTACGTCGAAACGCCCTATTTTTCGCCGGATTCGCGTAGCATTCGGGTGACGGATGACGGGGATCAAGGTGCGCCTAAAATCTGGGAATTGAACGCTGACGGCCGCAATCCGCACCGGCTTGCGTTGGATTGGCCGGAGGATGCCGACGAAAAGCATGGACAGTGGACCCGCGACGGAAAGCACTTTATTTTCACGTCACGGCGAGGCGGGGCGAATAACCTTTACGAACTCATTCAACCACCCTGGTTCGAGTTTTGGAAAAAAGCGTCCGCGGGGCGGCTTACGGCGGGACAGATCGAGGTTGTGGCAGCAACCCCAAGCNNAGGGACAATGACGGGCTGTTTATTATCGGGCGAAACGCCCAAGGCGCCATGCACGTTTACGATCCGGGGCTGAAGCGTTTCGTCCCGTTTCTGGATGGTTTGGCCGCCGCCGATTTTCAGCTCTCTCCCGACAAACAATGGATGGCTTATCGGAATTATCCGCAGCTCCATTTATGGCGCAGCAAGTTGGATGGCAGCGAGAAACTAGAGTTGACAGATTATGGTGTATTTATGCCGCGATGGTCTCCGGACAGCAAGTGGATTGCATTTTCTGATTTTAAAGAAATCTGTCGGGTTTCAGTGGATGGGGGTACTCCGGAAAAGCTAACTTCAGAGGGCAAGTTCGAGGTTGCCCCGGCATGGTGGCCGGATGGAAAATCGATCGCCTTCAACGACTTTCCGACGCCCAACCATATCCGCGGGATCAAAGTTCTGGACCTCGCCACGCGGAAGGTTTCGATCATGCCGGGCTCGGAGGGCTTTTACGTACCCTCGTGGTCGCCGGACGGAAAATACCTGGTGGCAATAGCCGATAACCCGTCGCGCATGGTGCTGTACTCGGCGGACTCAAAAACCTGGAAGGATTTGCAAAACTTTAAATCCGCCTGGGGTTACTGGGTCTGGGCGAATGACAGCAAATCTCTTTACTTCGCGGTTAGGTTGGCAGAGCCAGAAGCAGAATCGGGAATGTACCGGCTGACAATTGACGGAAAGTGGGACCAGGTCGCCAAATACGATGGACTGACCCTCAGCCTCGTTGGATTCGAAGGCTTTCCCAGCATCACATCGGATGGCCAGTTGGCAATGATGAGCGATACCAGCGTGGTGCAGATTTACCGGGCGCGATGGCCCGGAGGAGGCGAGATGCAATAAAGGCATCGGCTGCCGGACCATCCCTCTTTGTGTGTTTTTCCGATAGGGCTGGCATTCCCATAAGAGTTCTGTAATTACATCAAATCGCTCCTCGAATCTACAGCTTCCTGCCGATTTCCCCCCGGCCCGCCGATGGATACCGTTAAAGGCAATCCTTCAGGAGGCTGCTATGAATAAAGATCAAGTAAAGGGTAAAGCCAAAGACATCGAGCAGTAATCCCGCCCTACCCGATGGGCTGAGATTGGCGATGCCGTCAACCTCTGGTTTGCCAGCAACACGGAAGTTGCCCAGAAACGGGCTTCGCGGAGATCGCTTCCTACGCGTCCTTTTCGCCTGGCATGTTCTCGCTAGATGGCCTCGAAGCCGACTTCCGGCCAACGTAGTTGAGAGTCCATCCTAGGCATTACTTCCGAGTTGCCCGTGACTCGGGAACAATCCCGAGGACAGTTGACATCGATTGTGGAGGCTCACGTCTTAGCCGACTCTACGTTGGGCAATCCCGCCCCGCCCTCACTCCGGGAAGCCAATGTTGCGTATCAGTTCGGCGTAACGCGGATCGGAGCGGCGAGTGTGAGTTACTGGGCTCGCCAGTCGAGGGCGTAGATTTCCTGAGTGCCGGTGTCGCGAAGCAGGAGCGGAGAATCGTCGGGGGCAAGGCCCAGCCAGATGCTGAAGAAGCCAGCTTGGCGGAAGTTTTTCAGGTCGGCGACGCGCTCAACCTTGTGGTCGCTGATGCGGACCCGCATAACCGCCGGATCGTTTTCTTCGTGCAGGAAGTAAATGTAGTCGCTATTCTTCGACCAGTTGGGGAAACCACAGCTTATTTTCGCCAGCTCCTCCCATTTTTGGGTAGCAACATCGAACAGCATGAGGGCGCGCGAATCGGAAGGCATGGCGACGATGTAGCGTCCATCGGGCGACCAGCGGGGCGAGAAAAAGCCCGTTGCGCCGGGAACGGCTGAAACTTGATTTGTTTTCAGATCGAACATTTGGATAATGGCGTCAGAAATGGTTGCGCCGCCCCCGAAGGCGATCTTAGTTCCGTCCGGCGACCAGGTGGGGTCCCATTCGCTCTGCTGCTCTTCCGGGATGGCTTCGCGGGGCGTACCGCCATCGGCTGAAACCATGTAGAGCTTGGTCTTCTTGCCGGTCGAAAAACCGTAGAAAACGATTTGTTGACCGTCGGGCGACCAGCGGGGCGACACGGCGGCAAGTGGTGGATAGCTGATCTGAATTCGCTGGCTGCCGTCTGCTTTGCTTTTCCACAGGGTCCAGTCCGGATAGGAGACGTAGGCTACCCACTGGCCGTCTTTTGAGAAGCTAACGCCGTCGGCCGAAATCCCGGAGAGAAACGCAGAGAAGTTGCCTGACTTCGCGTCGTACCGGGTCAGTTCTCCGCGCGGCAACGTTCCCACCACGAACAGCTTCTTGCCGTCTTTGCTGGGCAGCGGAGAGGAAAAATTCATCGGGCCAGAGGTCAATTGGAAGGGTTGGTTGTCGGCCTTTCCGAACCAACTTTCCTTTTCCGCGCGCGCCCAAATATTGTTTTTCGACCGGAAGACAAAATACTTGCCGTCGGGAGTCCACTGGCCGCAGCACTCGGTGGGGGGAGGATTCCAGCCGGGGAGCAACAGCGCCGCGTTTTTGCCGGACACAGAAACCTGCCACAACGAGCGGAGAGCACTGTTCCTATCCCCCGCTGAAAATCGAATCAGTGAGCCATCCGGCGACCAGGCCACATCGAGTACGTCATCGGGGGCGGAGAAAAGCTTGGTAGGCGCGGAACCATCGCTGTCGGCTACGACCAATTCGTGGCCGTCGCCGTAAACAATTTTTTGACCGTCGGGGGACCACGCCGCGGCCTGGCCTGCTGCGTCGCCCAGCCGCCGAGGCGACCCTCCTAGCACAGGCAGCGCCCAAAGCGGTCCGTGGAAAGCCGTCTGGCCGACCTCGTCGGCCACAAGCAGCGTGGAACCGTCGGGGGAAACCGCGAGCGGCACCATGGTGGGCGAGGGCGCGGACACGGGCGCCACTTCCCCTCCAGAACTAGCCACCTGGACGATGCGGCTGGCTGCACCGAACTCGGCCAGAAAGAGCCGTGCGCCGTCGGTGCCGACCGGCCACTTCTGACTCCCGTCATGCGTAATCGGAACGTAGCCGGATACTTTGGGCTGAGGGAGTGGACGGGATTGGAAATAGAGGAATGCCGCGATGGCGACGAGAGCCACGCCGCAGACTGCGGCCCAGAGTTTCCATCCGGAGCGGGCGGGCTTGACGGCCGCGCTTGAACTGCCGGCCGCGCTCGCTGACGAAAATTCTCCGCTTGCCGCAGAGATCGTGGCGGCCGAACGCCCCGAATCCGTGTCGCGCTTCAGCCGTTGCAGATCGGCGCGCATTTCCGCCGCGCTCTGGCAGCGTAGGTTGCGGTCTTTCTCCAACGCTTTGCTGATGATGCGCTCCAGTTCAGCGGGTACCGAAGGATTCAGGCGCACGGCTGAGGTTGGCGCTGCATCGAGGATGGCTTTGAAGATCTCCGCAGAACTTCCTGCATGAAACGGAAGCGCTCCAGTCGCCATCTCATACAGCACTGCGCCAAACGAGAACAGATCGCTGCGGGCGTCGAGATCTTTCCCACGCGCCTGCTCCGGAGACATGTAGGCGATGGTGCCGAGCGTCGATCCGGGGCTGGTTAGGTGCTGGTCGTCAACTGTCATCGTGTTCGCCGACGCAACTTGGCTGGAAGAACTGGAATGCGCAACCTTGGCCAGGCCAAAATCCAGAATCTTGGCGTGCTCACGTTTGGTGACAAAAATATTAGCTGGCTTGATATCGCGATGGACGATGCCCTGGGAATGCGCCGCATCCAATCCGTCGGCAATCTCAATGGCAAGCGAGAGTACGGTTTCGTTGTCCAGCGGCTTTCCTGCGATGAGATGCTTCAACGTCAGGCCATCTAGAAACTCCATGGCGATGAACGACTGCTCGCCATGTTTGCCGATTTCGTAGATAGTGCAAATATTGGGATGATTGAGAGCGGACGCCGCACGCGCCTCGCGGCGAAAGCGTTCCAGCGCTTGCGGGTCCTCCGACAGTTCATCGGGCAGGAATTTGAGGGCGACAAAGCGGCCAAGCTCGGTGTCTTCGGCTTTATACACCACGCCCATGCCGCCGCCGCCAAGCTTTTCGACAATGCGGTAGTGCGAGACGGTCTGATCGATCACTAAGATGCCCAGCCTTCCGGTCGCTTCATCTTACGGACGCGGCGGCGGTCAGTCAACGAATGGCGGCTCTGACACGGTCCGCCGAATTCAGAACACTTGCCTTTGTAATTGGGCATCCGGCGGAGGTGGCCCCACTCGGCATTACGATTCGGGACAAGAGAGAATCACTTCCGCATCGTCGGCAACACGGACACTGGCCTGAGTGAGGCGCAGCTAGTTGCTATCAGCCGATCTCTAACTGAAGGTTTGGCAAAACACCAAAGAGAATGCGACCGCCCAGCGTTGCTCAACGCTCAAGACAAAAGTCTAGGCTAAAGTCTCCTGGGACGGCCATCTTTTTGCGTTCTCATCTAAATTGTTTTATCTCGAACCTCCGAGTTGAAATCGTCGCATCAGGTACTGCTCCGACTTATATGGCCGTGCGGGCGTGGGTATATAGTCTAGGGGAGATTGCGCAACGATCTGTCAGTGTAGCGCTTAATGTTTTACTGGAGTAGTGATTATGAAAGCGATTCGAATCCGCGAATATGGTGATGCGAGCACATTGAAGCTGGAAGACACGCCTCAGCTGACCATCGAACACGATCAATTGTTGGTGAAGATCCGTGATGCGGGCGTGAACCCCATTGACTGGAAGATCAGGGCAGGCTTCCTCAAGGAACGAATGCCTTCAGCTTTTCCCCTGACAATGGGGCAAGACTTCGCCGGCGAAGTCGCTGAGCTAGGACACGGGACTAGTGGTTTCGCGCCTGGCGATCGGGTATTTGGTTTCGCGCAAGGGACCTACGCAGAATATGCCGTTGCCCAGTCATCAACGATTGCAGCCATGCCCGAGTCGATGGCGTTCGACGTGGCAGCCTCTCTTCCAACGCCAGGTTCGACGGCCCTTCAGTTGGTTCGCGATGTTGTCGGCGCCAAAGCGGGCATGAGAATCCTTATCCACGGCGCCGCGGGCAGTGTCGGTTCACTGGCGGTGCAGATCGCGAAGCATCTTGGAGCACGAGTGATCGGAACCGCGACTGGTCCGGACATATCTTATCTCCGGACATTGGGCGTCGAAGAGGCGATTGATTACAAGCTTGAGCGATTCGAAGATAGTGTTAGCGAGGCCGATGCGGTGATTGATCTCGTGGGTGGAGATACGCTCGCGCGATCTTATATGCGGTCGTCAAGAAAGGCGGTGTCCTCGCGACTACCGTGGGACAGATTAATGAAGCGGCCGCGCAGCGCGCGGGCATTCGCGGCTTTCATGTCGTAATGAAACGTAATGCGGCGGATCTGACCGCACTTGCCGAGCTTGTAGATCTGGGCACGGTGAAGCCCAGATTGGGCCAGACTCTTCCGTTGACTCAGGCGAGGGAAGCGCAGGAACTCAGTGAAACCGGGAAAGCGATTGGTAAGGTGATCTTGAAAGTTGCCTGAACCAGTCCCGGCCAAGCGGCGGTCCACCCGGAAGAGGGCGTAGTGAAAGAAAGACGCGAAGCTTACACCTGCTGTCGGTCGCGGAATAGGCAGGTAGATTTTCGATGAGGTCTAAGGCTAGCCTAGCGGGATGGAAGGATCTTCTGCTGAACAAAAAACGCTAGACGGAATCCTGAAGCTGGTTACGGAGCGAGAGCAGATGTACGAAAGTGGGGTGCAAAAAACCGTGTGCTGTAAGTAACAGGCGGAAGTCCCCAATGCGTCCCGCGCAAACGCTGTGTCACGATGCTGTGAAGCTGATTGTCTCTCCCGATTCCGCCGGCCTCTTCAGATCTTTAAAATTTCCAACAAAGATGCGGTTTTCGTCATCACGAAAGAAAAAGTTGGCTCCGTCGCTACCGGCAAAAGTGCCCGCATAGCTCTGACCAGAGGTTGTCGTTGCCAGATAAAGATCGTTCCACTTGAACTGGCCTCTCTCAAGATGCGCGATCACTTTTGCCAGCGATTGAATGCGCTCTGTGTCTGTGATTTCGTCAAGTAAACGCCCCATCATCGCCACATCCCCGTTCGCAGACAGGATGCTGGCCTGGATAAGACGCTCTTTGCTGACAACCTCAAAATGCAGTTTGAATCCCAAGCTGTCGGCCAATTGACGTACGAACTGCCGCTGCGCTCGGCCATTTCCCTCTCTAAACGGATGGATTCGATTTATCTCGGAAAACAGACCAGCAACCCTGCGAGCAAACTCTCTTCGTGGTAAGCCTTCGAGAAAATGCTCGTTAGCCAGCTCGTCGAATACGTGCTTCAATTCCCGTTCGATCAAATCTGGAGGCGTGAACCTGATGATTCGTCCGCCCCGAACATCCTCAGCTTTGGCTAGCGGAATCGTCCGGAATTGCCCGGCCCACTCATAAACGTCGCGAAAAAGATACGAATGGATCGCTTTGAGATGTTCGGAATCGAAGTTCCCCTTCAGGGGATTGAGCTGCAATAGGATTGAGCGAATCGAGACCGAGTTAAACTCCGCCCGGTCAAGCGATTCTTGATCGGTCAGGCCAAACTTGTTTGTTAGAATCCTAGATTGAGGATCGATGTAGGGATCGCTCATCGAGCGTGAATAGCATTCACCAACTGTTCTTCGGTCAGTTCACCTTGGACAAACTTTTCAAACAGGAGTCGCGCATCGGCAGTCGGAGCGAGGCCCTCCAGACGGAGGTCCGCGACCGCGTTCTCGACGGCTTCGCGCCTGAGGAGGCTCTCCGAGACTGCTATTGTTCTAAGCGCCGCTGCGGTTGACATGGTTCCAAGTATACCACGGAGATCAAGCTATCCCGACGAGTCAGTCACGCTATCTAATGGCAGTAAGTAGCGTAGTATCAATCATTTACCAGCTACGCTTTGCAGCAGCGCAGGTGATGGAATCTCAATCGGCATCTTGGATGGTGAAATGCCAGCCAGGTGTTTAGCGCTTGAGGAAAGTTCCCTCCTGGAGTTCCGCGAATGCCTTTTGTAGCTGCTCCTGAGTGTTCATGACGATCGGCCCGTACCACGCCACGGGCTCCTGAAGCGGATGTCCGGAAACCAGAAGGAAGCGGATGCCGTCATCGCCCGCTTGCACCATGATTTCATCGCCGCGATCAAAAAGTACGAGCGACCGATTGTCTGCCTGCGATGGAGGCGTCGTGTCCGCCCATCCGACTGGCTCCGTTGGGACAGCCAGCGGAGCGGATGCGTTACAAAACTTACCCGCACCCGCGAAAACGTACGCAAAAGATTGTCGAGTGGTTTCCATGGGCAGGATCTTCCTGCGTCCGGGTGCTATGGAAACGTCAAGATAGATCGGGTCAGCAGCGATTCCGTCCACCGGGCCGGTCGCGCCCCAGAAGGTTCCGCAAACGACGCGAACATGGGTTCCGTCGTCGTCCTTGACCTCGGGAATATCCAGCGCCTTGACCTCTTGATAACGCGGGTCGGTCATCTTCTGCGACGAAGGAAGATTTGCCCACAACTGGAAGCCATGCATGCGTCCGGCGTGGTCGCCCTTCGGCATCTCCTGGTGGATGATTCCTCTCCCCGCAGTCATCCATTGGACGTCACCTGCGGCGATCGCGCCTCTGTTCCCCATGCTGTCGCCGTGCTCGACGGTCCCGGCGAGGACGTATGTGATCGTCTCGATGCCGCGGTGGGGATGCCACGGAAAACCGGCGAGATAGTCCTCCGGAACATCATTGCGGAAGTCGTCGAGCAGGAGAAACGGATCGAAGTCGGATGTGTTGTCGAATCCAAAGGCTCGCCTCAGATGCACGCCCGCGCCTTCGAGGGCAGGTTTTGCTTTAACGAGTCGCTTAACGGGCCGAATGGACATAGGTCACCTCACTTCTGAGGATACCCCTTGTGCACATAAAGCGTTTGGCGCACCGTCGCCTGGTGAAGGCAAGCACATTGGTTTCGCAACCAGCGATGAAGATCATTGAATTTTCCGTGCGCGGTTGGTTGTGGCTGCATTTAACCGTGCCTCGCTCAAGTCCAACTCATGTTCCAATTCTCGGAGTACTCCATCGCCGATGCGGCCCTCGTCGCGCAGCCGGAGCGCGGTTTGCCGCTCGGTATCCAGCAGTTCGCGCGAGAGATCAAGGTAGCGAGCGTAACTCTCCCGTTCGGAACCAGCCACATCGTTTGAGTCGCCAGTCAGGCCCGCCAGCCGATGTTGATAGTGTTGCGCCAGATCGTCGTACAAATCCGCAAAAGCAGGCTGATCGCTCTGACGTCGATTTTCGAGATAATGTAGGCCCGCTTCGAGGACTGCGCGGCGGGCCTCGGTCTCTTGCGTATGGATCCCTGAACCGCCGCCCAGACCGAGCGCGCGGATGAGAGGTGGAAGGGTCAGGCCTTGCAATACGAGCGTGACCAGGATAACGCTGAACGTGAGGAACACAATCAGGTTACGGTGAGGAAAGGGAGACCCATTCGCGAGCGCCTGTGGCAATGATAGTGCCGCCGCGAGCGCAACCACGCCGCGCATTCCGGTCCAGCCGACCACGAATAGCTCACGAGTTCCGGGGCGCTCCTCTTTCTGATGGAGAAGACGCGTGCGGATAAAGAAAGATACTCGCGCGCCGGGAAAAGTCCAAAGTAGGCGCAGAACAATAACCAGTGCGCTGAACAGGCCGCCGTAAAGAAGAAGATTGGAGATTGGGACCCCTTCGGTCTGCCGCAACACATATGGAAGCTGTAACCCAATAACCACGAACACGAAGCCGTTTAAGATGAAGACGAGCGATTCCCAAACAGCGTTTGCTTGCAATCGCACGCCAGGCGAGAAAAAACGCGAACTCCTGTGACCGAGATAAAGTCCGGCGGCAACCACGGCTAGTACTCCGGAGCCGCGAATCGCCTCCGCCGCCAGGTACGCAGTGTAGGGAACGAAGATGCTCACTGCGATCTCGATCGGAGCGTCATTGATCCGGTGTTCAAACCATTCGACGATGCGTCCCAGGATTAGACCTACGGCAATACCGGCGATGATCAAATACGCCAGGCGCAGAGCCGCAGAGGAAACCGTTGGAGTCTGGCCATAGACCACGATTGCTATGGCAAACTCCAGCGCAAGCAGCCCAGTTGCGTCATTCACCAGACTCTCGCCCTCAAGGATGTCCACAATGCGCTTCGGCAATCCGACGCGTTTCGCGATGGATGTCGCAGCAATGGCGTCTGTCGTGGCAACGACTGCACCGAGAACAAAACCAATACGCCAATCAAAACCTTTGAAAAGCCAGGAAGCGGTGGCGGCCACGCCCAGCACGGTGAATGCGACCAGACCGATCGCCAGGGAGACAATGCTTACCAGGTTGTGGCAGAAATCCTGCCACGATGTAAGCCAG
>PNAR01000515.1 GCA_003169715.1 Acidobacteriaceae bacterium
CCGCACCCGTGGCTCGCGTTGGGGGTAGTGGTGCAGTTTCCGGGATAGCCGACTATCCAGAAGTGAATGACGACAAGCGCGTTTGTCGATACTATTCTTTCGTCTCAGCTCATTCGTGCGACCCATTGAGGATTTGGCCTGCGTTGCCCGAACGGCCAGACTGAATTCGATTCAGAGCATATCGACTAGAGCTGCTGGTGTGAATCCTGCTTCATCGTCCTTGAGGAGTGCGACCGTCTCAGCCAACTTTATGAGGCGACCTTCGTTCTTCAGGCCCTCCAAATAAGATCTCAAGCGGCTCGTCTTTTGGACGAGGATTCGATGTCTGCCCAGGAACACGTAGGGTTTCCCGTTTGGCGTTCCGAAGTTTCTGAGATAGATTGTCCCAGACCACCGACCTCGGACCTCGGCTAATATGCCCTCGGGTATGCCGGTAAAGCGCACGTTTCCAAGAGAAATCCGCTGGATGCATATGTCAACTGCGGGCTTGCCGGCCACAAGCAATTCTTTGGAGAATTCAACCGTGCTATCTGGGTCACAGTCGAACAGCATTGACGCCAGGCGATGGGACTCCACTACGAACATCTCTTCCTGTACTCCAACTTCTTGGAGTCTGCGCTTCGCGTACAGATAGGCAAATGGAAGAAGCGACTCCTCGTAGAAAGAAGCAAATTTCCCTCCGTCGACCGGTATCATGTAGTGATTCTGTATGACCCAAATTATTCCGGACCTTCTGGACAGGGAATTCAGGTCGAGAAACTCTGGCGATGAATTCCTCAAATCCTTGGCAGACCAAACCGGCCACAGTTTGAAGCAGAGGAGGTCTGGGTAGTTGGAGTATGCATCCGCGAGTTCCGATCCCGTGAATGTATCGGGCACCTCGCCGCCGCTCATGCGAGACTGTGCATTCAGTTCGAAGATTGATTCCTCATTCAGAGCCCCCACTGTTTTGAGAAACTCCCGATAACCTGTATGGGCCAGCTGCGCAGATTCACTTTCAAATCTGCAGGAGGCTTCTGTAGCCTGCAACCGCTGTCTGTCGATCGAGAATTCGATGCCACGCGGAGTGGCGTAATTCGCGAAGTACGTTCCAACCCGCGTCACGTCAAAACATTTCGATCCACTCCGAGCGCCCACTTGGAATCCGCAAATCGCGGTTCGCGGCTGCAGCATCGGCCCTGGCGGGCCCAAGCCGAACATTATCTGCCTCCTGGAATCATCCACAAAAGTCGCGCGGCCATTTGATATCCGATATACGAGGCCCATGGCAAGTTCGGTGTTCCCCAAGGAGCCGCTCCACTTGAATGTCTCTATTCCGAGTTCCTTCCTTCTTGGAAATTTGGCTTCTAGGAGATACTCATCTGATATAGTCGGAGTGGTTATAGAAATTTTGGACCTGTCATCGTCGAGCGCCAGCGTGATCTCTATTTCGGAACAGAGCAGCTGTCTCTGTGTTTGTTCGAATACTTCATCGAGAACGATGGCGGGTTTGAGATGAAGCGTCACCGTTGTCCCAGCAGTTAAATTCTTGGGAGAAAAGACTGTATAGTCTTTGAGGTCGCCAAGTTCTACCGCGAATTGAATACCCTCGCCGGACATTGCATTATCGGACTCCTCGAATGCTAGCGTCTCGATGCAAGCTCTTTCGGCGATTGTGAAAACGGACCAAAACCCGATCCCAAATCGCGCAATAGGCGCATAGCTCTCGCTTGCATACGCTCTCTCGGTTGCGCGGCTATTTCCAACGGTCAAGAAGTGATCCAGGATGACTCTCTCTGACATCCCGCAACCGTTATCTTTTACCGTGATTGTTTTCGCTGACCGATTGAACGTGACGGAAATTGCCGGCACGTAGGAATCTGCTTTGGCTGAATGGAAATTGCGGTATCGGCAGGCTTCGACTGAATTCTGTATAAGCTCGCGCACGGGTGCGCCAAAGTTCGACTGCCACACAGCATTGGAGCTGATCAACTCGATTACGTTTCTCTTGCTCATTCGCACGCCGAGCCGCCAGAACCGCGCTCCGCTGAGTTCCAGTCGTCGCGACAGGGGCTCTGGCCGCACGAGCAAACGCGGAATCTCCGAGCGACGGTCAATATCGCAATAACCTGTTATCCACTGTTCGATTTGATCCAGATTGTGGTGCGCAAGCGAAAGTACCTCCGGATCAGAGAACGTACCGGAAACCACGATTCGGCCGTCTTTCTGAATTGCGAGACCATCGCTGATGCAGGCGTGCTTCATGTTTTCGCAAAGCGATTTGCGAGCTTCTTCGGTGGAATCGCGCGAAATCAGCTCCAGAACTCCGTCTACTACCCGGGTGTCGCTGAACTCGATAGCGTCTGCGATGCACAGGACGATCGATAATTGACGCACATCAATGACACGCTCCTCAGCCGCGAATGGATCGTGAAGATTGTTCTCAAGCTCTGGGATGGAGAAGTTGTGTGATCTCATCATCAAATCCAGCGGCGCTATCAGATTGATCGGCACCTTCAGCTTGTCGGCATTGGCGGCAATATATTTGCCGCCACGCGCGGAGTGGTCCTTTCGCAGGTGGGCTTGCAGAACCGGATTCGTTTCCCAACCCGGAGCCAGCGAAAGGGCGAGACTCTTCGCCGGTTCCTCCTCCTCTCCGGGGAAAACGCTCATTCCCAGATCGTGGGCGTAGGCGGAGGCAATCAAAAGGAAGATTTCGGTGGCACCGAGAGTGCAACTCTTGTTTGGCTTGAGGCAATTGGGCAGGAGAACCTGCTCGATACGTCGAATCACCCGGTAGCCGTGATTGGCGTCGTGCCGCGTGTAGTAGGGGAAGAACCGGCGTGTGCCGGCCAAGAGCGGTGCAATTTCAGAGAGAAAGTCCGTGATTCGCTGCGCGTAGTCCTCGGAGAGCTCACTCAGTCTCTTGTAAAGCCGCGTTTTATGTAGTTCGACGATCGGGTCCTCTATCCGCACCAGAGCCTCTCTTGGGGTGTTTGAGGACGATGGTAACTCCTAGGTGTGCTCACAGGCGAATGGATTGGTATCCGCAAGTCGGCTAGTAGGAAACTACGGTCCCCGAGTCACGGGCTAACCGGACTGCCACCACCGCGTTGGGAGCGCGCAGCTGACTGGCGAGATTAATTCGGCGAGGCTGGCGGAGAAGGCAAAGACATTTTGGCGGGTTCGGCGGGCGCTGCGGGTTTGTCCGACTCGGGGGGCAGCAACGACAGATCGGATCGCGTGCGGATCGTGCCCGCATAACGCACCGAGACGTTTTCCCTGGCGTTCGCAATCGTGACGTCCATCTCTTCGGTGCCGGACTGCGTCACGCTCACCACCCAGCCGTTTTTCAGCGAAACGTAGCTTAGGCTTTCCCCTGAGCCACTCCAGTGGCCGCTGGTGTGCAAACCATTGCGGCGGAACTCATCGGGCGTCGGATCGCGCAGAACGCGCGGCGCTACGAGAGTTAGGCGCGAGAGAATAAGGGCACAGGATTCGCCGGCTGCCGCCACCGTGTCGGCGGCGCCAACGCTTCCGGCAGGATTCGCCGCCTGGCACGATTCGTTGCGCACGTAACT
>PNAR01000223.1 GCA_003169715.1 Acidobacteriaceae bacterium
CATCTCCGTTGAGGGATGGCCTGCCGCCTACCGATGTGGTACACGGCTTTTTGGAGACAAATGTACCCGGCGCAAAGTGGCTGAGTGCTACGCCTCAGGGAGACCGGCAGGATGCTGCGTTCATCACTGCGGATGGACGGTACCGCGCATGGGTCTGCAATAATGGTTCCCTGTTCATCAAAGGCTGCGCCTTCGTTGTCGGAGTGTACAGCGTCGCTGCCAATCCTGGCGCCGATGAGCCTGTGTCTCCCTCCCCGGCAGTTTCTCCGGCCGCTCCGCTTCCGCAGATGACTCCAGCTCCGCTGCCTGACGCTAACCCAAAAGCTACGCCGGCCCAAAACGAACGCACGGAAGCTTTGTCGCTTGAGCAACTGCTGGCTCCTGAGCAAGCCGAGTCGACGCAGCCCAGTTCTGCGGGACGACGGCTTTGGACTGAGCTTCTAAGCACGTTGGAGACATCAGATTACCCCCGCGCTACCGACGCCGCGACGCAGCTTCGAAAAACGAACGAAATCATCGAACCATACCAGCACCTTTTCGCAGGCTTGGTTTTGGAAATATTGAAACCGAGCGCAAACGCGGCTGCTGAAGAGCTTCGCGACACCGAGACGCACAACGCCATAATTGCGCAGCTAACTGCTCGGATTGAGACCGAACGACGTAAGCGAGGCCCGATCGTGAAGCGCATAGCAGATAACCGCGCCGGGGCGCAGATCGCTGCGATATTCACAGCGCTCGCAGGCGACATTGCGCGAGCCAATATCGCGAATGCGGAGCAAGAACTTGCGGAGATTGATCGCAGGATTTCCGTCCTCGAGTCTCAGATCGAAACTGTTCAGAACGAGGTCGGTAATGCGAAACGGCAGGTGGAGCAGAGCGCAATCACAGGCCGCAAGCAGTTGCAGGATCGAACGTTGGAGATGCTGGACCAGTTGAAGCAGGAACAGGACTTTCGGGCCGTTGCAGCGTTGTCCAACTGCTATCTGCGTCGAGTCGGTGAGGATGGGGCAATAGCGCAGATTGCCCAAGAGGCTGTTGATTTGCAGAAACGACAAGCCAAGGCGCTGGCGATTGCCACAGCCGCGCTACGTCCCGTCAAAGAGGCGATGAGCAATGGCAAGCTCTGGACTGCGAAGGCGGAACTCTCGCGAGTCAACGCGCTGATCGGCGACCGGTTGGCGGACGCTTTCCAGCGCAAGTTAGTCGATACGGAAATCGCGGGCACGAGGCGGGACCTTGATTCGCAAATCAGTGCAGCGACCACCAAGCGAGACTCCATCCTGCAAACAGGAATTACGGATTCGGCAACCGCCGAATCTGAATTGAACAAATTCCTGGAGCAGCATCCCGATTATCCCGGTGGCGCGGAAGATAGACGCCGTCTGACGCAACTGAAGGAGGAGCAAATCGACGGAAAGTTGAAGCGCCGTATCGACGCTATAGAAACGACCCTCCAGAACAATCCTGAGGAAGCAAAAGTGATGATCAAGAGGCTGGAGAAGACACTAAGCGAAGACGAGATTTCCATCCTCAAGTCAAAGATCTTTTCACTGCAGAGTAGGATCGTGCAACGCGAACTGGACATCATCGACGCCAGAATTGCGGAAGCGCAGTCCTATCTCACGCGATACAGCGTCACCTATGCCGAAGATCTCAAGCAGGGGAAGCATCCCATGGTGCAGTTCACGTCGGGTATAGAAAACCTGGTCCGCGCGAGAAGCATCCAGGCCGGTGTCGTAAAACAGCTGGAGACGTTGATTTCAGAAGAAATGCCGAATGTGACCAAGGCCCGCTTGGCCGGGCTCCTGGAGACGGAGAGAGTCGCTTTAGAGATCATGGATGAAGGCCTTGCGATGAGGCGGTATGTGCTTTGGGGATCCGCAGCAATTATTCTTGTGGCAGGAGCCGGAGGAGTGCTGTGGTTGCGCCGCCACCGCCGTTAGCTGCTTGCATCATGTCGAACGACGCGATCTTTCTAGTGCTTGATGAAGCTACGGCGCGAAATCTACAGATTTCATTCGGGAGCAAAGGCATCGCATCGGTACGTCATCGGCTGCATTGGAAACGGCCGGTTATATCGAGACAGATCCTCTCGCTCGCAGCATCGGCGGTAGCGCTAATTCACCCCCGCTTGCGCCAATGCAACCCATGGGCATGTCTTGCGCTTGCCTCGTAACTCATCAAGAATCCTCAGATGAACCCCCAATATTTCTTCGCGAAAATGGATGTGTGCACGAATGGCACGCGGAAACGGACTGGCCAGGTATTGACGATTGAAGTCGAAATGGACTCAGCGGCGATCGACGCGGAGATACACGCGGTTCGCAAGGCTGTTCTGGACGCGGCCGACCAGTACACCCGCAAACACTTTACTGACCAGCTTGAGCATCTCAGCGATTGTACGTTTTTCCCGGTAAATGAGATTCCCAAGACATGGGAAAAACCTGTCGAAACCTCGATGACTGGCATCAGAATTTGGGGAGTGACGCATGAAGCGCCGTCGCTGCCCGAGCTGCCTAGGACGAACAAAGAGCGAATTCTGGGACTGCTGAAGGGAGGGGCTGTCTTGTGCGACGATTGCATCCAAAAAGAAGTAGGAATCACCCGGCGCCAGACAGTCTACAGAATTTGTGAGGGGGAGACGAAGCGCCTCGAAAAACTAGAGAGAACTCATCATATCTGCCATCTCTGCAAAAAACGGAAGGTGCTCCGTCGACAGCGTGACCCAAATCCCGCTCCTGTTGAAGCGGCGCCATCTCTTGAGTTTCCTACTAAAGCGAAACCCACGGTTCAGCAAGACTGCTACAGCCGAGAGCAGGATCTTAAAGGCCGTTTCAACGAGGGGCTCGCGAAGGTATTCCGAGTGGAGAAGACTGATTACTACTCTCTCCTGACGATTCCAGACCTGATGGACCTGAAGAGCGGCTATGCGCGGATCAATGACATTATTACGCTCCGCCTAACTATGGCTCTGGTTGACTGGCTGGCCGCGAGACTGCGGCTCGGAAACGAACAGCGCAACGGATTGCTGGATAGCGTGAATAGACAGCACCCCAACGCCGGGGGGTATGACGTTGATTGCGCCGAGCCGAACTTTATCGCCGAAGTTAAAGGGAACATACCGATGAACCAGGGAACGGTGTTCGGCTCTGGTCAAGTCGACGGCCTCACGAGCGACGTTCTTTGTATGATGGGCCTGCCCAGCATAGCGAAGCATGGCGGAAAGGTAAAGCAGAAGGCTGCAAGAAGTGATCGACCTAAGGCAATTAAGTTTCTCGCACTTTTCGACAGCGAACCCGTTCGCCAGGCGACTCAGAGGTGGAAGAGCGTTTTGCTAGCGGGGCAATCGCAGCAGTTCCCCGATGGATTCCTTATCGAAGAAACGCCAGCGGACGGTGAACTTTCAGACAACGCCGTCTATCTGGTCTTTTTAAAATTAGATATTCCGCTCCTGCCAGCCCTGGAATCTTCTTAAACCTTGGCGGCAATCCGAGGTTTCGCTGGACAGCGTATACTTTGAGCCAGCTTCATAGCGGACTGTGGTAGCGCTTCAAAATTGCTGGCTGGTTTTTAAACTGGCTGATCACTCAGAGAATGCCTGCTTCTTTGAAGCTAAAATAGGCTTGGCGTCCCTCGGCGGGCGCGCCGATTATGATGTGGTCAAGCAGCTTGATCTGCAATAGTTCGGCTGCTTCTGCCAGGCGGCGAGTGAGGCTGTGGTCAGATTGACTCGGGCTCGGGTCACCAGATGGGTGATTGTGAGCGACAATAACGGCATACGCCGACGCGATGATAGCGGGTCGAAATACGTCGCGCGGATGGGCGATTGACTCATTTACGCTGCCCAGGGACACCTCCTCGGCCCAGAGAAGATGGTAGCGAGTGTCCAGCAAGATCACTCGAAGCGATTCCTTGTGCAGCTGTTGCATGTCGGATCCAAGTAGGTCATAGACCAGATCCGGGCTATCCAGCTTCTGACGCCTGTACCGCTCACGCGCCATGCGCGGTGCCAGAGTGAACGCGGCCACTAGTCGCAACGCACGCCTGGCGCCGATGGTTGGAAAGGTAGCGAGTTCCTGCACTGTGCAGCGACTCAATGCCGCGAGCGAGCCGTATCGGGCCAAGAGTTCATTGGCCCTTGGCGCAGCGCTCCCGGGCAGATGCAGTACGGCCGCGAGCGCTTCGGCGTCCGTCATTGCCCGCGGGTTTGGCGAGCACCGTCGGGGTCGCCTGGGAGAGGCCGAAGGCGGCGGGATTGTTTCTGTTTTCGTGCTGGCCTGCGGGCCTCCGCCGAGCGCCTCAGTGCGACGGTCCTGAATGAGACGGTTTAGCTTCGCCAAGCGCGGCGGCAGTTCTTCGGAATGTTCAAGACACGACATAGCCGCGGAGTTGTGCTGAGAGGGCGCACACTAGGCCGGCCAGTGGCGCTCTCTCACGGTGATAGGCGGTGCTCAAGGTGCCGCGCCGTTGACTGCGGCGGAAGGGCGCCCCGAAGCCTTGCGGAAACGCGGCGGCCCAGCGATCGCCAGCAATTCAGCGATGAAGCCGCTGGTTTTCTTCCGGTCGAGTTGTTCCAACGGCAACTTGAACAGCCGCTGTGCGATCCCATCGAGATCCTCGGCCGTGAACTTCTGCTCCTTCGCCACCTTCGCGATCAGCGTGTTTTGCTTCTCGGACCTGTGTGAGGCGTCGGTCGCGGAAACGCGGGCCGTTGGTGTACGGTGAGCGTTGCTTACGGCCCCGTTCTGAGCAGCCTTGCTGTCAACCAGCAAGCCGTATTTGGTAGGGTCCGGCAGAAAGCCGACTGCCTTCAGCTGTTCATCGACGCTGCTTTGCAGCAGTGCGTAAACGCGTTTGGCTTCCGTTTCGAGTCTCCTCAGGCTGCTAACCTCGGCAGAAACACTAACCATAAAGGAGTGGGAGCTGAAGTTTGGAAGCGAGAGCTTTTTTGCGTACGAAGCGTTAATTTGGATAGACATGCCACGCATATACGAAGGTCGAGCTCTCCCTCGTCCTACGGTACTACAGCGTGATGCAATTCAGCCCTCCACCCAGCCGCGCCAGCGCAGTGGCGGATACAGGTCGTGTTGGAAGCCTGGTTAATTCGCTCAGCGCGGCTGCAACAGAGTCATCCAATTTATGATCAAAAATGGGATAGCTAATACCCCCCTTTGTTAGATTAAAATTAATATAACAGCCCACCGCAGACCAGATGCCGTTCTGTTGGTACACTTCGCTAAACCAAGGAAAGGGTGCGATGCGCACGCAGGGAAGACTGGAGCGCAGGCGCCGTAAGAGCTCAGTGCTGTAGCGGCGGAACGCCGGGTCATTGTACTTGTTCACCAACAGAATGTCTGATTGCAAGAATCGGACGATTCCATCTGCGTGGCCAACTTTGTCGCCTGGCTCGACGGGGATTACGACGACCTGTTCGAAGCCTATGTTGATGATAGCGCGCTCTATCTCTCGCTTCGAAAAGTGACGGTTGTCCTGCCAGATTTTCTCCGTAACGATCGCGACTTTGCCGTTGTGCACGACGTTACCGCCGTCCATGGCGAGCGGGATTCTTCGCGGCGTGAAGGAGCGACGTCGATCGAGTTTACGCCGAGCCTTCGCGATTGAACGGGCAGAATACCAACCTGGTGCGTAAGACGGGCAAAAATCAAAGTAGCAACCCTCTATCGGTCCCCAATCACGGACCCAAATGTCGAGGGGAGAATCCTCCTTTGTTAGAACGGTGTAACTGACTCCGAGATTGCGAAAAGCGTTCAATAACCTGTCATACACCGGCCGCAGATCATGATGCCGGTTGCGGTAAACAGGCCAAATCGCTGGGTCGACCACAGTGACGTGGCTCTTGTCCCAATCGGGGAGGACTGTAGCCGTAATCCTCGCTGGCACTGGGAGGGTTGCGTGTGCGGGCATATCAGACATCCTGTGCGCTTACCGGCGACCATGTAAAGTCGGCGTTGGCCGCGCTGTTGCTTGCCCAAGCAGCCCGACCAACGGAAACGTATACGAAAGCATCTGGGCGCACCCCAGGAACGCGCTGGGGGAGCAGACTGAAGCGCGAAAAAAGCTGCCGTGATGGTCGAACGTCGATTCCGAGCCAACAGCGTTGAGACCATTCCGATCCGTTCTGACGCGCAGGAGGTCTGGTCTTGGCGATAAGGAGGCGTGTATGCCTTCCAGGCCGTCATCAACTTGTCTATGACCGTGGGAACAGCGAAGTGCCTGTGCTCAGTGAGACTTTAGCGATTGCTTTAGCCACCGTCGGTACGCTATATCACCTCCCAGCGAATGAAAGTTCCCAAAACCAAGGGCGTTTTAGATCTAGTGAGCGAGGTGTTGCGATCATTTCCCGAGCCCCTCGGAGAAGATGTTATCGAGGATGTGTGCATTGCGATCGAATCGAACCCAAGATGGCGACGCCGCTACGACGAACTCGTCGGCACTCTGGGCAAGTGGGTGGTCAACAGTTGGATTGGAAAGTACGTACGGGACATCGCAGCGATGAAAGGCCTCCGCCAGGTCGCCGCAACAAGGACTCGACTGGTGAAGAGTTATCGAAAACTCATGCGATAACGCTCCTGCGGCGGGCACTCCGGCTAGCGCGTCCAGAGAGCCATCGCGACGCGCAGGAATTAGAGTGCGGTTTGGCTAATCTTGCGCACGATTTTGCTTTGCGCTTCGCTCCTGGGTAATGCAGGACAACGAATGTACAAATCTAGACGTCGTCAAAGCTATTTCGTCACTGACATTAGGCTCGACGGCTGGTCTCATTCCGGTGTTACAGTGTGGCTATGTTAACGAACGAGCAGTGGAGAAAGGAAATTGTCGAGTGCCAATTTCCAAAGTTCAAAAGGAGAGTGCGCGACCAAGGCATTGCCACCTCGTGTAAGGCGGATTTTGCCGTTGATAAAAAAGGGGGAAGGGTGGGTCGTGTAACGGTAGAAGCTTGGGAGATAGGAGACACTACAGACAGCTTCGTGCTGTCGTTTTTGTACGGTAAAGCAGGGCAGGCAGGCATCCTCATGACCCGGTTCAGGAAGCAAGCGAGCGGCCCTCCCCGCCGGAGGAGGCTCTTGCCACCGTTTTCGGAAACACTCTCCAGAGAGGCGGCGGCCAAGGCATTTACGCTTTTCGCGGGGACGATCCTGGAGCGCTTTATGGCGAAAGCCGACCGGCTAAGGAAGAAACGCCGTCCCCCGAGGTGACTGGAAGAGGCGACGGATCGAGTAGTTGATGGCCTCCGAGCCGTCGGTGGAAAACGCCGACGAGCGAGGGAGCCAACAGCAACCCGTTGCCAGGGCGTCATTGTGCCCTGGCCCAGGCAAGGCTGCCCGGTTTTATATATATGTACCTTTAACATGAGTACTAGTTATCGTCTTGCGTAGATAATATTCAAAACAGTGGGGCTCCTATATATAAGAAACACTATGTGATGAATCATTATACCCCGGGGGGCGTCAACCGCGCCTGGAGCCACCTTTGCTTCGTCGTGCTACCGCATCCTCCGTATGAGTCGCGGTGAGGAAGCTTCAGTGAAAAATCTGCCCCGTAGATCTCCATCCAGCACTGAACCGTGATTACCGTTGTGACTGGGGCCCCCCATGATTAGGTAATGGCGCATTGAAGTGTACCGGGTGCCCGTTACGCGAACAAATTCGCCGCGGGAGGGGTCGGCACATTCCTGCATTGAAGCAGAGTGGCCCGCGTCATGATGCAGATACCCGCTGACTGAGCCACTTCAGGAGCTGTAATGAGAAATGCGACGCCCTGAATGGGCATCGCATGCACTCTGATTATCCACCGATGGAATTTCGTACCTCCGTGCAGTCCATCGGTGGATAACCAATGAATACCACTATACCTGCAGACGGGGCCCCGTTGGCACGAGGAAGGTAGCCTTAATTATTAATAATAGCTATAGATTCTAGGTAGATAACATTCAAAACAGTGGGGCTCCTATATATAAGAAACACTATGTGATGAATCATTATCTTTGTTAGTTTTAATGGGTTTGAGCGTTCCGACCGTGATCGGCTATCAATGGATAATTTCCGCGTTGGTCTCCGCTGGGGGATGATACGTAACCACCCTCGAAACGAATAATGGCCTAAGGCCGTTATTGTTATCTTGCCCCTCAGCCGAGGCGATGCTTTTCGAGTGCCCATTCCCGAACTTCAGGCAGCAAAGGCAATAGTCGAATCAAGTGTTGCCACGATAGCGCGCGGAAACGAAAACGAGAGCAAGTATTCTTTGTTGCGACTGTTTGCCGTAGGAGAGCCGGCCAACCTGGCCAAGCACCAGTGTGACGAAAGTATGGGTTGTTAGCGTCAAATAATAGAACGAAGACCGCTCGACGATGTCGCCCGGCAAGTTGGCGTGCTGCTGCTGCTGTGCGAATTGCCTGGTAAGCAGTGCTAATCGGGCAGGGGAGAAAGGGTAGGCGTTCGCCAAACAATCCGAATACCTTTTGTGCTGTTTGCCAGTATTTGGGTCGCACGATGACCCGGTCAGGGCAAAAGCCACCGACGCCCGGATTGCCCTCTCTTTCTCGCGTACAAGAGCAAATGCCAAATCCCGCCTCCGACCATTTGCATTCAACAGCCGCAAGGTAGTGACTTGTTTCGGCAACGAAATCCAACTGCGAGGCACGCGGTTGTTCATTTAGATCCGGTGGACTAAGTGTTTGCTCGAATGTGTAGCGCGTAGCTTCTTTCGCTTGGTGTGGCAGACGCAGCGCCTTCCAGAACCAGCGGAGACTTGGATCGCGGTCCGCGGCACAGCCGAGCAGCGCCAAAGCCAGCGACTGGCTTGAGCGCGCGGAACGTGCGTGGATGTGGGTGGACCTCGGCGGAAGCAATTGGCGCAAAGCCGCATAACCGTCCGGTAGCGCAGCGCTGAGTGAACGCGCGGAATAGGCATGTCTCGCACAGCGGAGATTCGAATGCCTCTCGTAGTAGGCCGAATAATGTTTTATCAGCAGTTTTTCATATTTCCGATAGGACGACCGGCATTCGGCGTTGATTAACGCGCTCGTCCAGGAATCGATCAACCTCGTTGGATTTGACACTCATAGCGCGTATACGCGGCACGACTGCGAGCTGGATTCTCCAGAACCCTCTCAAAACGGGGGTGTTTTTTAGAGGGTATAAGGGGCTCCGCAAATTAATTGGTCTCGGTAGGTGTTCCCGGAACCTCACGTGCGTCCCGAGGTTCGCGAGATTGATCGGTTAGCGAAGCGGCTCCGTACGTGCGCGGATCAAAGCCAAATTGGATGTACATGTCCATGCTCTCAAGCGTAATATCGTCAGGCAAATGAAACGTGTCCGGGCGCGTATGCTCCGAGCATTCAGATGCAAACGCCAGGAAATGCAGGTCGGTCATCGTGCTATTAAGAGGAAGTTCGTTCTCGATGTATTGCAAGACCGCCCTCTGGAAATGCCGGCGATATTGTCGGTTCTTCTGAAGGATCTTTCTATACCGCCAGCTACCACTGACCTTTTCCGGTGCCTCGGTTTTGACCATCATGGTCATCAGCGCTGAGACCAATTGGGCATTGTTTGGCCTGGGGCGCAGCCGTTCATAATGACGGTAAACGGCGCCAAAGTTCTCGAACAAACATTCAAAGAGGTCCAAGACCGTTGAGTACTCGCAAGGCGGGTAAACCTTTGGAATGTTGGCAAGGGAATTCAATGCGCAAGCGTACTTGGCCTGGCACCAGAACCATTCGCCGTCCATGTCCCAAAGCTGCTGCAACTGATCTTCCGTGGCATCAAGTCCACGGGAAGCTAAAAAGCGCAGAAATCCCTCCTTCGAATCTAGCTGTATCTCGGCTGTCGAAATGATCTGGATGATCTGCTTTTCGGGATATGGTCGGAACGGGTCCTGTTCGTCGGCGACGATAATTCGGCCATCCGCGAGGAACGGGTAGTAAGGCGGCCGTACTACCCGCACCTGCGGAAATGCTATTGCGAGCAAACCGAGGTCGCTGCCACCGAAGCGATATTGAGCGATAACTGGCATAGCAATGAATGTTAGGCTTGGGTATCGTCTTCCTTCGCAAAGCCCAGGTATTCTCGCAAACTCGACGCGGAGCCGTTGCTCGGCGCATCATTATCGAGCAGTCGACCGAGTTTGTAGCCCTTGAACAAGTGCACCAAAATCCAGTCAGAGGTGCGCGCCCAATCACGAAAGAAGTGCCGGTGCTCGATCGTTTGAAGACTGCCTTGAGCGATCCATTCCCGCAGCACCGCATGGACACACCCGAGATAGTACGGCTGGCGTGCCCGAACATGCGCGATCAAATCACCCTCGCCATACGATCCGAAATTGTATCCGGCCCGCTGCTTTCGTAAATTGATTGTGACAGTTCGATTCCAGAGATCCTGCGTCGTTTCGAAGCCATTGCTGGTTGCAAGAACGATGAAACGGGAAGGATCGACATCGACCGCGCTGCGATGGGGAGTCCGGGCGAGGAACGACTCATCTGCGGTCAGAAAACACTCGATATGCGTCGAGTTCAGGCGACCCCTGAGATTATCAAGGACCAAGAACGGATGGCCCTCGAATAATCGCGCGTTGCAATCCTCGTCGAACCCACCAACTCCACCATCACGCTGGGCGACAGGCTTCGGATTTTCGCCATGGATGGCCGTCACCAACCTCGTCAAGTATCCCTTTCCAGTCCCACTTTGATCAGCAGCAACGAGAAACATCGGAACCCGATTTTCACCAACTAGCTTGCCGAAGACTAAGGCAGGGGTCAGAATCATAGCAACCGCGCGCGCAAGATCGCTCGGGGTAGCACACTTGAACTCGCGGAGCAGCCACAGAAGCTTTTCTTTGGCTTCAACGGGTGGCACATCAATCGGATCTTTGCCTTTCGTGACGAACAGGCCTCCGAATACGGGATGGTAACCCCGTCCAAGGAGAGCGGCGTTCCGATTGCCTGTCGCGATCAACACTGGAGAGTTCACCAGCGAGCAGATTGGAGGCAAGTACCGTTTCGCCTCAAGCGTCTCGAGGAGTCTCTCGGCGGCACTCTTTGAGCAGCGGCTCGGACGAATGATATGCCGGCCCTTATTGTCCACCCCGTGTTTTACGATCTTTCCTATCATCTCCACTCGGCTGCAGAATGCCGCCGGGGAGACGACCTTGAGATCGTATTCCTCGCGCCGCTTTAGGCACAGCTCGACGACGAGACCGCCGTAAACGAACATAGTAAGCAGCTTTGCAAGAGCCCGAAAAATTCGGTAGGCCGCTTTGTGAACAGGAAAAGAATCCGAAGGCACGAAGTAATATTTTTCGTTTTCGTGCTCAACCGGTAGAGCTGACGCTGCACCTGCAACTATCGGCGGTGAGTGGACGGACTCGTCGTCGGGTTTAGCAGCGTCGATTGGACGGCTTTGCGGAGAAGCGGCTCTTTCTGAGCCAGAGTTTTGGCCGTTCTCGTCAGCGCCGTCAGAGGGAGAGGAGATTATGGATGACATGATCTTATGCCTCCTTTCTTGAGAGCGACGCCAGGTATTCGCGCACCGAGTCGGTTGACACGAGTCGAATGCCTCGTATGTTTCCTCGACGACAGAGACTGACCGACTTGATCAACCGAAGTTGAAGCAGTTCGTAGAGTTTCGACCGCTTGATGCCGAAACGGCGGGTAATGTCTGGAATGCGCTCCCATTCCGGTGACGGGTTGATGGCTTGAGGGTTCCGCGGGATCTCTTGAACAGGTCCCGCCCAACTGGATATATGCTTTAATTGCATTCCGCTCTTACGGTAAAACTGCTTATATCAACTGGAGAGTTGCAATACAAACAGGCGGAACCATTTGCGCATTGGATAAATATTTGATTATCCGGTAGGATATCAACCGCTTTGACTACCTAGGAAGCCGTGCAGCGAAAATCACGAAAACTAAAGCCTATCAAGCTATTACGTGGATTACTTGATTTGCTAGTATTGCAGGCGTTGGGAAACCGTCGGTTGCGCACACGCGCGATCGCACGACGCATTCACGAAATTACGAACGAGACTTTTCTTGTGGAAACGGCTTCGTTGGTCCCATCGTTAAAAAGGCTGAAAGACGAGAAGTGCATATATCGGGACGAAGTGACTAAGGATAAGGTTGTCTACCATTTTCTAACGGTGAAAGGACGCCAGCGGCTCAAGGCGGAGCGCAGGCGGTGGGATCGAATCCGTGACGGCGTGGAAGCCGCTACGAATACGCCCCTAGGAATGGAGGGTGACTCTGACTTTTATCGCCGGGTGCCTACTGTCCTGCATCGACGCATGGCGTACAGAGATATTGACTTTCCAGCAGATTGACCAGTTTTATCGGCCGGCAACATGCGCTTCACAAATGCTGGGCTGTGGACGACGATAAAATCGCCCGCGAATGCTGGATATTTGACCGCTCGACGAATTTGGCGTCCAAGTCGTAGATCGCGATCTTGATCGCCGGAACATGGGAGTTTTTTGCGAAAGCTGGGCGGAAGGCACCCGTTAGACTGGGTGGCAGCAAACGCCTTCACATTTGACACGGCGGCGCCGTCTCGGCCGGCACTTTCCGAGTGAATTTCTTCACAGGGCCGCAACCTTCGGCATCGCTACGCCAGGGCTCGAACCCCATCAAGCTCGGGTGCTCCGCCTGTAGATACCGTTGCTCGCGGGTGCGGTGCCCGGCTCTTCTCTAGCCGCCCAAGAGGTAGAGTGGCCGAGCGCGGTTTGGAGCCTTGGATGAAGAAACCGGAGATTTCCCCAAAATCATAGATTTTTGACAACTTCGCCCAGCCGTTGCCGTAGTTATTGATAAAGACGCTTCATACGAAGCAGAGCCAGACTCAATTCCGTAAAAGCCGTTTAAAGCAATAGGAGCATATCCATGAAACGATCCCTGATAGCGCTGCTTGTCGTTGTCTTTTCTCTCAGCTCAACCGTTCACGCGCAGAAGCCGCAACCAACACCCTGTGCGCATGACATTAATGATTGCCCAAATGAAGGATGCGGTGGACAGCACGATTCAGAACTGAATAAACAGAAAAATATTCGATCCGACGATCAAGATCCCGTTCTGCAAAGCATTGCGTGGATGAAAGCTCTGCCCGATCCAACTCATTTCACCGCAGACAATAGAAATCGTGACGAGCTGGGACAAATAGGCGAAGGCAAGAAAATCACCGTGGTCGCCTGGGCGCTTGTCGCCAGAAAAGGAGGCAAGGAAACGTGCAATTGCAAACTAAGCGCCCCAAAGGACACCGATAATCACATAGTGTTGGTTGATCCCGCAGGGGAGGACCCCACTCTCGTCGCAGATGAAGACAATTCCGAGACGGCAGAATTTACGCCGCGCGTACGACTGGATCACCCGAACTTCACGAGAGACAACTTAGAACCCTTGATTGATCCCGATTGGAAGGTTCACAAAAAGTCCGAAGGAAAACTGCTGGTGCGCGTAACCGGTCTGTTGCTGTTCGACTCAGAACATTTCCTGAAGAACCATCTACATCGACACAACAATTGGGAGATACATCCAGTTCTAAAGATGGAATATTGCCCATCGGGGGAGACCTGCCGAGCTGACAGCGACGCCAACTGGAAGAATTTAGAAAACGAGTAAAGTTGGGGCGTGACGAACTCGGCAAAAAATTGCCAGATGGCACCGTTAGGCCCACGCATCGAAACGGTCTATGACCCGTTCTTTGGGCGCAGAAATGCTCACATCCCCTGAAAACCACTGAGCCAAACCGACTGGGGTGATTTGTCTTTAAAAAAGCGTCTTGACGAAAGGCGTCCAATCGACGCACGATATCTTGTCTGTTCCCCAATGCCAAAGACGCGAATTTTGGTTGTTTGGATTGCGCCATCGTGATGGCTCTAACCCTGTCGGCCTGACCAGATGTCAAAGAATATCGTTCTCTGCTGTGACGGAACGAACAATCAGTTCGCCGGCTATCACACCAACGTTATCCGGACGTACAAGGTGGCACGCCGCCATCCCGGACAGGTCACTTACTACCACCCGGGAGTCGGCACCATGCCGGAACCGTGGAACACGACAAATTTCGCCAAGCGCATGGACATGTTGAAAGGCCTGGTCTACGGCAATGGTTTTCTCGACAACATTTCCGACGCCTACCGGTTTCTTGTCGCAAACTACGAACCGGGCGACCAGGTCTTTCTCTTCGGCTTCAGCCGTGGCGCATATACTGCCCGCGCAGTCGCGGCAGTGCTTCACTCTATCGGACTTCTGCATCTAGCCACAGATGGCCTGTTGCCTTATGCACTCCGGTACTGGCGGAAGGATTATGGTGCGCAAAACCTAGGAAGAGCGGTCTGCGCCGAATTCAAGGCGACCCTCGCGCAACCGTGTCCGGTTCACTTTATCGGTGTATGGGACACGGTGAGTTCCGTGGGTTATTTTAATAATTTCCGCACTTTCCCACACACGGCGGAAAATCCCGAGGTAACACACGTGCGCCACGCCGTCTCGATCGACGAGCGCCGCTCATCTTTCCGACAAAATCTGATGTTGCCGATGCCTCCGAATCAGGATGTCAAAAATGTTTATTTCGCGGGCGTGCATTCGGATGTTGGTGGTGGTTATCCGCCGGAAGAGTCTGGCTTAGCGAAAATCCCGTTCGAGTGGATGATGCGGGAGGCGAGCACTTGTGGCCTGGACATCGACCCCGTCGCCTTCAGTCGAGAGCTTACCGGCACTGGAGCCTCGCCTAATCCTTCTGCGCCCCTCCATAAGTCACTTCACGGTTTCTGGTGGCTTGGGGAGTGCCTTCCGATGAGGCGTTACTCTTTTGCGGATCACAAGAAGCATTTGCATTGGTTCATCGGTGCATTCAACCAGCCGCGCTATCCGGAGCGCACGGCTAAGGAATCTTATGTCTTTCTTCATCAATCCGTTCTCGACCGCAGAAACCAATGCCCTGATTACCGTCCAAGAAACCTTCCAGCCGACGAGCAGAGCATCCGGGCAATGTTCAAAATCGAGAACTAAAGGAGGCATTAGCTAACCGCGAGCCAAACAAAAAGTTTATGAATATCACCGCCGCGCGAATTGTTTTCTTCGGTTGTGTATTATTTCTTGTCGTCTGTGGTGTGATTTACTTTGGCGAGAGTGATTTATATTCGACCACCGGTCCGCCAAATCGTGTCAAAAGTAACGGGACCGGACAGTTTGTCTCCGATATCCGACTTGGCTGGTGTAACAACGAGGGAAAAAAAATTGCAGGCAATCCATTCACAGATGCGTGGACTTTGACCGTTTTTTTACAGAATTTTGACGGTTGGCTCCTGGACGAAGGTCAAACCGAACCGCGGCTCCTGCCTCGAGATCTCACTCAAGAAGAGCTGAAAAATTATCTAGCGCTTGTTCAGCAAAAAAAGGCCGCGGCACTCCCCCAAGAGGGGGAGATGACCCTTCAGTCCCTCCAAATCAAGCTGAACCACTGGTTTATTCAAGAACGCTCCAATTTGCGATTGATGATCGCTGGCAATGTATTCGAAACCCTACCACCATTTGATGCTACGTCGCCGCCGACGCACGGCTCGGGAGAATTTGCCGGAGAAACATATAATCGAGTGGTGTTCCTTTTAGCAGCACCAAAGGATCCGAAGGAGCTGGAAAAGTGGCGTGCGATAATTCGAGCGGCTGGTGTGACATGCGGAGCTCAGATTTCGGTGGCGCGGCCAATTACAGGTGCTGCCGACGCTTTGCGTATGCCGACGCTTGTCAACGCAGATGCTATTTACAGTCTCGGCGCATCGCCAGTTTATCGGTCATTGCCTCTGGTTCCACGAATTCGGCAGGTCGCCGCGGCATTTGCGGTTATTTTCACAATCACCCTTGTGTGGGCGACTGCTCGGGGAACATCTGTCTTAAGAAACGCGGCACCGCAAAATCTGGCAGCCAATCAGCAGGCATCATGGAGCATTTCGCGAGTAGTCCTTGCTTGGTGGTTGTCAATTTGCGTTCTTTCCTTTGGGTATTTATGGGCATTTATGGGAGAACATAGAAACATTCTCAGCGGGAGTGCACCCATTCTATTAGGAATTCAGGGTACAACCTTGGCACTTACCACCAAATTCGGCCGTGACCCGAATCCGCCAGCGTCTAGAGGTTTCTTCCAGGACCTTATTTCTGAAAGCGGTGAGCCTGAAGTTTCTCGGCTACAAATGTTGGTGTGGAATGGAATCCTCGGCGTAATTTTTCTTTGGCAGTCGATATTTCAATGGTCAATGCCTGAGTTCGACGCAACACTAATGACTCTCCTCGGAATAAGCTCTGCCGCTTACGTCGGCTTCAAGCTCTCAAAGTAGCGACGCCCGCCCGTTGCCAAGTTAAAGCTCTGAAGGGAATTTGTATGGATGATAAGAAATCCTCCTATCGGAACGGAAAGACGTTTGGGGCCCGCTCGACAACTTTGAATGGCGGATTAATGCTGATCTCTGCGATTTCAGTACTTGTCTGCGGCTGTACGCATCTTAGCCCACTGCATGAAAACAGCACCGCCAATCCCACACATTCACTGACTGCTGGCCCCGGTTACGAATTGGCATTCGTAGAGTTTGGTGAACAAGGTTCCTATCAGGACACGAGCCAACTGCAAAATGCTGTGAGCTTAATCAAACGCACACCACAGCCGTTCGTTATTACCTATGTCCACGGCTGGCACAACAATGCGGGATCTGCGGATGTAAGGAGATTCACTGAGTGGCTCTCCGAGCTTAGCCAGACGCAACTTATTCGTGATAGTGGATTCCATTTGGTCGGCATGTATCTCGGCTGGCGAGGAGAGATCACCCAAGCTCCAATTGCAAGCCAACTAACGTTTTACAACAGAAAAGCAGCCGCGGAAAGATTGGCCAGCAATTTCGATTGTTATGACGCAATCGCTACTATTGCTGAAGCGGCGCGAAAATATCATCAAAGTGATCGGCAATACACAGTCCTGATCGGACATTCCTTTGGTGGCTTGGTGGTCGAGCGCGCCGTGGCACATGCCATTAACGCGGAGATGCATGGGCATTCGACTGCCGACAGAAGTCTGCCTGCGGACTTAATTCTTATGGTAAATCCGGCATCCGACTCTATCCTGACACGCCAGATGATTGCAGCGCTTTACGTGCGCAACACCGAGGCCACGAGGCCATTCCTTGTCTCGCTCACTTCGGTCACAGACGATGCAACCGGAAAATGGTTTCATATTGGAACATCCCTCGCAGCAGCGAGTAAAGCCTTTAACGATGTGCCTGTGCCCGGGTCGACGGAAGCGCAGAGCGAAAGACAATTTTACACATCAACACCCGGTCACAATGAGCATCTAATCAATCACGAGACCGAAAAATTATCTAAAGAAATCGCGGCGCCGAACGGTTTAAATGCCATTCAAACTAATCTCTCCCACAATCTAAGAGGAGATGTCTTTACTCTTGATGGCTCGGGTGGGCAGTTGGAACTCTGGCACATTAAGCGCATCGGCCCCGTGGATGTCCCATACTGGGACGTCAAAGTTGACACAAGCATCATCAAAAACCACGGCGATATTTGGAATCCCAGAGCCCGAGCGATGATGGCCGCTATCTTCCGCATGACTAATCCGATCTTAAATCGCTCAGTACCGCCGAAAGCCAAGCTTCAGCAAACTCCAGACGCCAGCAAAATGAAGTCGCTGAGCCACTAGCAATTCGGGTTCTTATGCGGTTCTAAATCCATCTAAGGCGTTAAATACGCGGCCGGATTCGCCAAAATATTTCGCGGCGGTCGATATCGCTGCCCGCGCCGATGACCGCTCCTGGTTATCTGAGACCATAAAAGCGCTTGGTAGACACTGGCTCCGAAAAAAGCAGCCGCGGCTAACGCAGCTCAGCCCACAGCCAAGGAGTTAGTGATGCGATTCTTGCCACTCGTTTACAGCGCTTCGAAGCGAATCCAGATAAAATTCTCATTATCGGGGATGTGTATGACCTCCAGAACACGGACCATTTGGCTCTTGTTCACGACTCCGAGCTTAGGTGCGTTTATCCAGCCTTGGTCTGGGACATACTTGATAACGTCGGAACGGATATGCACCGAGTCGAGCGCGCGCACGGTAACGCCAACTGTAGGTTTCGCAGAGGGGGAAGAATCGGCCCGCTCGAAATGGCGTTCGTACCAACCGTCGTCATTTGCTATGCCGTAAAAAAGGTATCGGGCGGCACTCGACACGGGAACGTCGGGCGAAGACGTGACCTCAAAGTCTACGGACGTTATGGGTTTCCCGCCAAACGCACTGTTCCAACCAAACTTCACACGCGTATTGGTCTTCACATCAAATGCGACAAGCGGTCCGGGGAAAGTTGAAAGTGGATATGGCTTCGATACACTATCCGCCACGGAAAACTGAATTGCGGTCGCGTCCTCAGGGATCGGAACCTGAAGGCTTCCCTTCGCTGGTAAAGCGACCGTAAGCTTGGAATTCTTTGAACTGTCGAGAAAAGTTATAGAAACATCAGTTTCGGAATTGAGCGACCGAACTGCGAGGGTCCGTTGGGGCTGCGCAAGATCGCTGGTTGGGAGAGGCTTCAACGCTGTCAAATCCGGGGCGGCATACGCAGACGACGAAAAACTAAACGCTGCCGACGTCCGCGGCGGACGGTTCCTCGTACGTTCGGCACCGTGTTGGAGGTCACTTAACGTTAGGCTTAGAAAGGCGGGGAGGCTCAATCCAAGTAGGATCGCTTTCTGTCGCTTCGTCTCGCGAAAACCCCATGCAACCCCTGCACCCAAAGCTCCGAGGATTATGACACCGATCCAGTAGAGAAGATTGAAATCAAGTTCAACATTCTCCTGCTGCACAAAAGCGAGCGCAACTCGCAACAACGGAGCGAGCATACCACCGAAAGCTCCAGCGAGAATGATCTGCATCGGGCGGTCCGGTGTAAGGTCATCATCGTTTTCGAATAGGTTTGGCGTGGGCTGTGGCTTTCGCTTCACCTTTGGATCTGCCTTTTGGGTTAGGTTTGGGGTTGGGTCTGGGTTTGGGGTTGAGTCGGCCATATCAAGAGCGGGGTTAGAAGCGCCTAACTTGTGATTGTGCTGAGAAAAGTCCGGCTGGTCGAGCTTTTTTGCGAAGCAACGCCGGGAAGTCGTACATTCTCACCAGAGGAATTGTGAGTAACGGACGGGATCTCAACCAACTTAGCCGGCGACACGTGTTCGTATTCTTCTAAAGCTGGACATATCACCAAGGCGCTTCTGGCGTATGCCTCATGAACTGCGCCACTTCCATGACCTAAGGCCGCTTGGGCAAATCTCTGCGGATATCCGCAAGACTTCGCGCGGTGTGCCCAAGAATAGCGATAGGAATGCAAATTTACACCCTGAATACCGGCGACACGGCAGCGCCGTCTAAACTCGGCCGATCGATGCGCAGCGGAACGTCGTTTTATGTTCGGAAACAGATCGCCGAAACGGGGGAGCGAATCGAGCAAGGTCCGAAATCTCGTCCCGATCGTTAATCGCGCCGGCTCACTGAACGGCCCAAGCTTTTTTCGGCGGTAAACGAGAACTCCGTGGCTCCAGTCGATATCCTCCTCCGTTAAATTCGCGCCTTCCGTCTGCGCAGCTCCGGTTTCGTAGAGGAGCTCGTAATATGCGCGGCGTTCATCGTTCCCTTCACAAGCGATGACTGCTGCATGTTCTTCTGCAGTGATCGCTCTCTTTTGTTGGCTTTGGATTTTGGGCCATGCTCGTTTGGCGAGGATGGGCCACGCGAGCCACCCCGAGATCAACGGCCAGGTTGTGCAGTCGGCGCAGATAATGACGACATCCTCCATGTCTACCGCCTGGATTTACTCCAATAAAAAATAGTCGCGTATTCCGGTGGAATGCTTTCTTCGGACCAAACAAAAACCGCCACCCATGCTTATGCCCTATCCGAGTGTATGCGCGCCTAATGCTCCGAATAACGCTATCGAAACTTCGCACGGTATTATAATAGCAGAATAAAAAGCGACCCGTTGCCCTACCGGACTTGCAACCAGAAGACGTCGACGTCGCGTAATTGAGGATAGAAACCCAAGAAGATGCGGGAAAAGTGGGGGTTGCGCGGACGCTTTTGAATATGGGACATTACCGCCCGGCCAATGTTCTGCATGATGAGGCGCATCTCCGAGCAATGTTTCAAATCGAAAACTAGTTCCAACTGAGGGAGCCCTAAACGTGCCAGAGTATTTTCAATTCTTGGAAGGGAAGGAAATCGTCGGAGCCCTCTTGGGCGCGATTGTCGGTGGAATATTGACATATTTCGCGACGCTCCGCCAACAGCGGATTCAGCAAAAGAAGATGGACCTGTCGATGTGCAGCCTGGTGCTTTTAGAGCTACTAGAAAACCAGAATATCTTCGGAAGGGATATCGATCGGATTCTACCAATTTGGTTGGTACGCGGGCGACCTATGTCGCGCGAGGCGCCCTCTGTAGCGGAATTAACCTCCCAATCCGCGGCCCCCGCTGACCGTATCTACACGCATTTCTTCCCTCAGCTCGCGGTTACAGCCATCGGTCCTGCTTTGATGAATTATTATGCGCGACTGAGCAATCACAAGAAGATGCTGGCATCACATCCGAATGGTGTCCCAAAGGAATCTCTGCGTAACTAGGTCGAGCGACTATCAAAATCAATTGAGGATGGAGACGATCTGATCTCACGCATTAGGAAGATGCGTCGCATTGCGAGATTCTTTTCTCCTGAGCATAAGTCAGATCTTGCCTTTCATGACGATTTAAAACAGCGATATGTGTATATGGCAAAGTTGTACTACACGCGAGCTGAGGATCTGCGAGTTCTGGCTGAGGGAGGGCAAATCTCCCAAAGCATCCCGGAAATGATCCGCGAGGATAAGGAACTTCGCTGGAAAACTTGGTCAGCACCATACGATGCCTACCTTTAGTGCTACGACCCTTGCGTTGATGGGGATCAGCTCGGGCTGTTATCTTGGATTCAAGCTCCCGAACGGGCCGTAACCGAAACAGTCCCCCTGGCATATTGTCGATGTAATGAGAGTTTTTTCAATAAAGCATACTCAACCCGAGGGTGAAAGTTTCGACCTGCTGTTTGGTGAAGTCGAGCCCGCCGTTTAGGTATTGAGCAGTGAGAGACACTTTCCGGCCAGTTTCTTTGTCCTTATATAGGGTTAAAGCCGCCGCTAAGTTCAAAAGTGATTCATGGTCATCGCGGCCACGGATGGCCAGGATATCCGAGTATTGGCCGGTGATTGAGAAGCCCTTGTATAGTTGCGGAAAGTTAATCCGCAGCTGAACGACGGGCCCCATCCGGAGAAAGCTCCCTGTAACGGCGTTCCAGCTCTGGCCGGCGTCCTGGATATCTCCGCCCTCCATATGCATCCAGAGCCGCAGTTGATAATCTAGAAGCGATTGGTCGCTGCCATCTTTGGAGGCCGGTTGCCTCGGCCAGAGGATATTGCGCTGGCCAAGAGATAACCGATATCTCGCTAGAGCGAAGCTGCGCGGTTCTATATCAAGTTCATATCCCGGAAGGCGGGCGCTGAAACCTGTGTCGGTTCCGTAAACAAAGGCACCTCGCGCCTGAACATAATCTAAAATGTTCGGTGGACCACTCCACTCGCCGTAAGTGCCGAGTCTGAAAAAGAGTTGATCAGTTTCGCCTTTGGGATTCCCGCTCTTGGCGATACGATTTATGCTAACGCTTGGTGCAATTGCGAGGGTCTCTGGGTCCAAATCAACGTTATTTTCCTTGGAGTGATAGACCCAAGGCCAGATTAGCGAGCCGATTGTCGACCAGGTATTCGCGTCTGCCTTCGCATCGTAGGAGTAAGAAAAAGTAGCCCCGACAAGGTCATCAACTTTTTTAGTCTCATTGCCAGGCTGACTCATGTCATCAGCGTAAAGAAGATCTGTCCAATCATGCCGAATCATCGGAGTCTGGAGCCTTGATTTAGGAGCAGCAGCTTCGGCTGCCTTAACAATTTCAGTTGGACGACGATCATCGCTGTAGACGTAGTCCTTTTTTTGGTCACCGAACTGGTCAACTAAGCGAACTTCTCGGGCGAGATACCAGGGATGTGGGCCAAAGATGTCTCTGATAGCCGCGATGGAGCCTTTGCTCTTGGGATTGTGCGTGTGCTGAACCTCAAAATACTGCGTCACTTGGGCGAGAGACATCGCCCCCGGCGGCACTGGTAGGACCCGATCCTCTCCCTTCTCTGGAAAATCCACCATCGGATACTTATCCTTTGGCTCTAAAATAGCGGTAACCTCGTCGTCGCTGTAGGTCGGCTTTTTCCCAAACCGGGCGATTAACTTCGGGTAAAGATTGCTTTTGGTGTCGTCAAGAATTTGGACTGTTTCGAAATAATTTTGCAACTCTTGAGCAGGGTATTCTCGCGGAATCGTTGCTGCCGTCGCCGCTGGCGGGAAGACAAAAATAATCAGCGACAGGGAAACAAACAAAAATCGGCGGTTCATTGGCAATTAGTGCACTCAGCAGCTTCCCCGCGCTGCGGCCTCTGAACGAACTCTGCCGACCGACCAAGTACCTTTAATCTCCCCACCTGCGAATCTTTTCCCTGGGGGAATGTGACATCGCCTGTTAAGGCAATTCTCCAATACGGTTGTGTTTACACCGAGAGCCGCCATCGTAAACTCAGGCTTGATTACAACGGTCGGTTGTTGATCGTGAATGCAGGAAGCAACGCAATCTTCCTTGCTTTTCGGCGCAAGAGCTTTTCCGACAGCTTTCTTTTTACCGCGAGCGGCAGGTTTTTCTTTCTTCGGCAGTGAAGAACGCTTTTTGGATGGAGTTTTGTTTGGGGCCATGGGGTGTTTGGGAACGACCTGTGGTCTTTTTGTTGGTTTGGTTTTAATCGCCTGATATCAGGTTTTTGGCTCAAAAATGGGTTCGAGCAACGTCAGAAACGTTGAAATGAATAAGGCAAGAAACGCGGCAAGGACGCCTCCCACTTCTCCGGTGAGATAGGGCGTCCCTGGAACCGCTAGAGCCCACACCCCGAAGGCTGTGGTTGAAGCGAACAATTTCCACCACGGCCATTGTACAAAAGATGGCAAAGGGGGCAGCTCGGCACTACGTCGCTTGCCAATGAAAATAATCAGAAACAAGAGTGGGGTCAGGAGCACGAATGCCCAATAAGCCCAGTACGACGCTTTAGGCGGGAGTTTGCCTTGTAGAGCGGCCATGGCAGAACAAGCCGCTATGTAAAGAGTGATGGCTTCTGTCGGAATATAACGCGCGAGAGAGTCGAGTGCATTCGACCCTTTGGTCGGCTCAACTGGCGTTTCGGCCGCCAAAGGCAGCAAGCTCTCATTAAGCAGATTTAGCTTCGTTGATGGAATGTCAAGTTTAGCGAGCATCGAATTGGCGTACTCGGAAACTCGCGGTTTCATACGGTTCGCAATAAAAGTGGTCTCTCGATGACTAATCTCTTGGTCTGCTAGTGAACTAAGACTCATTTTCGTTCCTTGTGTTTTGCAAACGACTGCGCATGATGACAAGAACTAGCCATTTGCGTCTAGTGGGAGAATTCCGACGCTCAATTGAACATAAGGCAACCAGAACTTAGGCCGAAGCAAAGCCTACCGCTTCTTCTTTCCCTTCTTGGAGGGGCTTTTGGCCACTAGCTTTATTGCTGCCTTCTTTTTCGCACCCGGCCGCTCTTTCTTCGTGGTTCTCTTCTTCACAGGCGGCGTGGGCGAATCTTTTGATGAGACTGAACGTATCCTGTGCGACGACGGAGCGGGTGGCGATACCCTCGCTACGGCTCCGCCGGCCGCCGCTAACACGTTGGCCGGCGCCGCCGTCGCCTGTCCCAGCCAGAATTTAGTCTCGGCCAATTCGTCACCGGTCAGATAGCTGGTTTGCCACGCGTCGTTATCCACCAAACCATGCCACACTTTTGGCTCTTGCCGGTGCGCCTCCACGTAACTGTTCCAGCGATAGGTTTGATAGATGGCAATGATATTGATTGCATATGCCGCCGCCAGAGGGCCGTTGCCTTCAATGATGACCAGGTTGTCGTCATTCTCGGTCGATGCCTTGTAGCCGAGGTTGTGCGATCCGGTCATCAGCACGGGATGTGAACCGAACGGGTCGATCACAATCACCTTGCTGTGGATGTTGACCATGCTCGCGCCGAGCAGTTCCTGCTCCCATGTATGGAATTGCGACTTGATGTTATGCGGCACCATCACGCTTTGGCCGAGCGGTATGTGCTGCGCGTCTCCGCCGCCGTTAATCAAAGTCACCGGCGCGGGAGATGTGGGGTCCTGCAGCGGGTTGGACTGCTTAGCTCCGGCAACTGGAGCAACCGCGGGAGTGAGACCGGCGATGGTTTGGTTCACCACGCCGCGCATGTAGAGGTTGGAGTTGCAATTGGCATCCGCCGGGTTGTGGCGCTCCAAAATGTTCTGCAGCAACGTCCACTTGGTTGGATCCTGCTGGAATATGCCCGGGTTAAAGAATAGAAACAGAATGCCGTCCTGCGCTGCGTCGATCAGCTTACGCGCGTAAGCCAAGTCTTGCGCCGCGGAGGTCGCCGCGAACCATGGCGTGACCTTGCAGCCATCCACTTTATAACTCTTCGCGGTGGAATTACCCAGAATCAGCGACGACGGGTAAGCGTTGCCAGCGGCTTTTAGCCGGTTCCACGCATCCAGAAAGTCCTGCGCGACGCCGGCATCTTCAATGATCAGTCCGTTGTTAGCTTGCGTGCAGAGACCGGACGAAGTCCAGTTCGTGCTGCCCGTGAGTACTTGTTGCGGCTTTCCGGTGGAGTCGCAGAAGACCACGAACTTGTTGTGGGCGAAGTGCGAGCCCGTTACCAGGCGGTCGATCACCGTCACTTTGGTCTTCAACGCCGCGCGCACGATCGCGTTCTCGTCGTTGGTTGGGGGTTTGAAGGCGCCGTTGGCCAGAATTAGGTTACAATTCTTGCCGAACGCTTCCAGCGCCGGAATCAACTCAAGATCGTTCAATTCGTAGAGGGCGGCGAAAATCTCGCCCTTGCTCTCCAGGGTCGCGGCCAGCAGGCCCAGAATCTGCGGCCGCAACAGCCCGCTGAGTGCGTTGCGGATGGGCGTGCCAGGCTTCTGCACCAACGGCGTAATGGCGGCCTTGGTGGGCGTGTTGTTGAGGGCCTTGGAGACCCACTGAGCGGCCACGATGCCCTTGTTGAAGTAGGCGGAAAGATGCGGCGTGCGCTGGCCCGTGATGGGCATGGATGGTGTGACCGAGCTGGCGTTCTTGGTGTCGAGCGATAGCTTGGATTGATTGGGTCCGACCACCGGTATCACCGAGTATTGAACGGTATCGCCCGGTTTGACCGAATAGTCCCACCAGAGATAACGCTGAACCGGGAAACTGCACGGGTTTGCCGGGGCGAGTTTATCCGTGTCGGAGAAGCCCACGGCACCGTGAAGGTAAGTATCATGACCATTGGAGGTGCGCTTGATCGCAAACCCGCGGCAGTCGAGGACGGGTTTTCCATCGGTTGGCAACCACACAAGGCAAGTGTGGTCGCCGTTGTCGTAAACCTTCAATTCGAGGCTCATGGATTCTCCTTGCGATACTCGTCGCCAATGAGCGGGTCCCACGGAACTTTCTTAGCTTCAACGCTCGCAAAAGCGGTCAAGAGCGTCGCAGTTATAATGATGAAAGGCTTAGTTTTCATATAATGGCTCGCATTCTTAGGTAACGAGTTGCGCCGATCATGAGGAAACACGACTTTTGTGTCTAGTGGGAGAATTCCGACACTCAATTGAACATAAGACAACCTGCCTCGTAGGCCGGGATTGGGTTTCACGGAAAGTGTTTGCCAACTTCCCAGAGCGTATCTCGTAGTAACTTGTTGGGGAAAAGCCTCATGAATTCAAAAACGACAAAGCTCTGGAATTTTGTTATTTCGTCGTTACGGCGTGATCAAGTACTGTGCCTTTTGAGACTGGGACTGGAAGCGGATAACGATGGTGATGTGGCTTTGGACCTCGAAAGCGTGGAGTGAAGCGGCAAGCAACGGCCCCCCCGTGCTCTGGTGGACCAGGACTTCGGATCACCTGCTATCTTCGGATCCAATGAGGACATCCGAAACGTCTACGCCAGTGTCCGCTCGGACGGAGAAATGAAAGCTTTTAAAGAAATTTGCCAACTTCTACCGGCGGATCCCGTAATCATTTTCTAGAGCCATGTCCTTGGATCCATCCTTCGACCAAACCGACTCCGCCCCAGATCCGGCTGCTGCCCTGCAAGCGCTGCTTGTCGTGTCGCCGGACGGGCGGAGTCAGTTTGCGACGGCGCGAGCGGATCTTTGGATGAAGGATCTCTTCACGTCGACCTCTCACAAGCAGCGCCTCCCGGAGGCCCTAACTCGTTGGTTTTGCGACGGAATCTCCGGGGGGAAACCGTCGAGGTTCATCGTAGACCAACCGGGAAGACGACTCTGCATTCAGCTGCTTTGTCGTGAAGTGAATTCGGTCTGTCTATTGTTGGAACATTATCCGGGAAACCCCGCGAGCGATGGCAGGCGCTGCCCCTTGACGGAGCGGCAAGTAGAAGTGCTCTCCTGGGTGGCGCGCGGCAAGACAAACGCAGAGATCGGAAGAATTCTGAGTTTAAAAACGGGAACGATCGGCAAATATCTCGAGCGGATGTTCCCGAAACTCGGCGTCGAGAATCGCACCGCTGCCGCAAGTTTCGCCCTCGGAACCAACGGCGCCAGCTAAGTCGCGCCACACAATCAAGTCGTCTTTCTTACCCACGAATTCTGACAAACCGACAACCTGCTCCGTAGGAGCGGGTCTATTCCTGTTGCCTCGCATACGCCCTCACTACGCTTTATGAACATCCACCGTCTCTTCATACTCTCATTCGTCCTATGCGGTTTTACTGTATGTAAAAGGGATAACGGAATATTAACCGCTCGCGTCGGCTATTTGCCGATGGTTTCGAGTCTTACGTATTTTGTTGCCGTCGAGAACAAATATTTCATTGAAGAGAAACTTGATATTCAAGCGAGCCCCATCAAGACCAGTAACGGAATTGCTCAAGACTTGGTAGCGGGTCATATTGATGCAGCGATCGAGCTTTCGATTGTCCCGTTGTTAAAGACGATCGCCGGAAAAGACCCGAAGTTTCGCATATTCTCAATCAGCTCTATTACCGAGGAAAACGGGTTTGATGGGATAATAGTATTGAAGGATAGCCCCATTCAGACTTTGGCCGATCTATCGGGTAAGAAAGTCGGGACTTTTCCAGGTACCACCGCAGCAGCAACCTTCGGCAGCGTTTTCGCGACAAAATTTCCGGGAAAGCCTCTTCCCGTTTTTCAACAAATAGATCCTTCGGTTCACCTTCAAAGTCTTGCCAGCGGTGATGTGGATGCCCTGCATGCTTACGAGCCAACAGTTACGATAGGAACGGTTGAGAAAGGGTATCGAAAGATAGCGGGTTCAATCTACGGAATGCAGCTCACCCCAAGCCCCATCGGAGTGGCCGCGGTGAACTCCGATTGGCTAAACAAGAATGAGAAAGCCGCCAAAGCCCTGTTCCGCGCGTTGGATCGAGCGGTTCGCTTTATCAATTTGAATCCAGAAGAGGCGCGTAGAACGCTCGCTAAATATACCGGTGCTACGCCTCAGGTGACGCAAAAGATGATGATAATGCCTATGTCGGAGTCAACCCGAATTGATCAGGACAATCTTCAAAAGTATTTGGATATTCTCGCGTCAATCAAAGAGACGGATGCCCCGGTTGCCTCGCACACAATTATTTTGAACTAAAAACAAGGAGGAGGCGATGGTGTCTTTTGAAAATGCCTCTTTTCAGACAGCGGATGGTAAGAGCATTCTGCACGGAATCAACTTGCGAATCGCGTCTGGCGAAAGAGTTGCCCTGATAGGGCCCAGTGGATGTGGTAAATCGACGCTCTTCGAAATGCTTGTCGGATTCGTGCGGCCTTCATCAGGCATAGCGCAGATTGAAGGCGACCAACTAGACGCCCAACGGTGCCCAGAGTCTGTGGGCTACATTCCTCAAGACTCGCAAGAAATTGTCCTGCCTTGGCTCACCTGCAGAAAGAATATCAATTTGGCTTGGAAGATACGCAAGGATCAAGGCGCGGCACCGTTCACTCCGGAACAGCTATTGGAGCGAACTGGTCTTAGCAGCCGAGCGGATAGTTTCCCGGTGGTTCTTTCAGGCGGAGAGCAGCGAAGAGTGGCCTTGTCGATGGTTCTGTCGTTCAACCCCGCATTGTTTTTGCTAGACGAGCCGTTCACTGGGGTTGATCTCGATTTGCGTTTCGATCTTTGGGACTTGCTTCACGACTATCAGCGCATGCGCGAACACAAGCCTGCCATGATCCTAATCACGCACAGTTTAGAAGAGGCGGCTATTCTCTGCGACTACGCTGTCTTCCTGAAACGCGCCACAACAGGAACATTTGTCAATAATACTGGAAAACGTCGGACAGAGTTTCCGGGAAATTGGTCTGGTTCACCGCGTAGCCTATACCGTGAGCGCGCCACTTTAAGAGCTTATCTTACAGAACTGGACCGTGAATTCGCAGCAGCCATTGAATAAAATACGTCGCAAGACCAAGGATTGGATCCCGGCTTTTCTGGGCACTTTCGTGGTGTTGCCGGCGGTGCTCGTAGCGTTCGGCGTATTCATGCAATTTGTGACTTCCGGGAGGTTTCCGTCGCCGAGCGAAATCTTTCGAGCGTTTCCTCATCTTGGCGAACTCAATTTCCAGCAGCAGGTCTTTGCGGGCGCTGCGCTATGGACGACCCTGCGACGCGTTTTTTTGGCGACTCTTATCTCTGCTGTCTGCGGTGGATTGTTCGCCTTACTGCTGTCTTGGCGGCACTGGCTGTGGGGTACATCTCAAGCTACGATTGACCTTTTGCGTTCTGTTCCCGTCACTTTCTTTGTTCCCGTTGTCGTATTAGCGGTCGGCAATTCGCCTGCGTGTCTGCCTTGGCTTCTTGCCGCGGTACCCTGCAGCCTGATAATGCTGCTTCAGGTTCGGCAAGGAATTGTTGGTATCGATAAAGCTCGGATTCACACATTTCATGTCCTGGCAGGCTCATCTGGTGTCGTGGCCCGATTGCGGTACGTGATAATTCCCGAGATCGCACCGGAGTTCATCGCTGGAATGAGACTAGCGTGTTCATACGCTATCGTTGTTGTGTCCGTTCTCGAGTATTTTTACGTTGGATCACAAGAAGCTGGATTCGGGCTACTCGTCGCACAGGTGGCGCAGAATACGCCAAACGATCCAAAGATGTTTGCCGGTATTCTCGTATTTGGTCTGATCGGACTGATGCTAAATAAGACGCTAGAGCTTATCGAGACATATGTGACAAGATGGAAATATGACCATGATTCCTAAGAATTACTGGACTCAATTTAGGAAGCTCAGCTTCTTGGACAGGCATGCTGTTGTGAACGCGTGGATGAGTGTCGTCTTCGCCATCCTTGGTTTGATCGTGAGCATAGTGGCACTTATGGCAACCGTTCAGCTGCAAATTCAGTCAAACGAGCTTCAAACGCAGGTGTTTATCCGCGATCAAAATGAACGGAACGCTGAACGGGTTAAGGAAGTGGTCCAGGCTTTCGCGCTAGCTAACGGTCAATCAAAGGCACCGTGACGTATGAGAGCTGCCTTGCTTGTCGTTGATATCCAGAATGACTTTTGCGTCGGTGGCGTTCTACCCGCTTGCGAGACAGATTCGCTGATTAAGCCCGTCAATGCATTCGTTGCGCAATGTGCTAGCAAAGGCATTCATCTGATCTTTACGCGAGATTGGCATCCTGCAAATCACACCTCGTTTGTGAACTATGGAGGGCCGTGGCCGACACATTGCGTGCAGGGAACAGATGGCGCGGCTTTCGTTTCCAATCTTAGGGTTCCAGCCGACGCCGAGATTGTGGACAAAGGTTTTAAGCCTGACAGCATCGGTTACTCTGATTTCGAAAACACCTCGCTCCACCATACTCTGCAGGCGTGGGGCGTTGTTGATGTGGGTGTCTGTGGTATTGCTACGGAATACTGCGTCCTAGCGAACGTCGAAGACGCTCTTACAAGAGGGTATGTTGTGACGGTGCTTAGTGATTTGATTCGCCCAATTGAAGAGCAAGCCGGTGATAGCGAGGCTGCCATGGAAAAAATGCGCAGGAGCGGAGCGTACTTGCGCACAAGTTCGGAATGGTTGGATCGCGTTTAGTTGAGTAAACGCGGTTTGATTTAGAAACCCTCCCCGCGGTCGGCAAGCCGTTCTCCAGGACCGATCACATTGGTTCCATCGTAATGTCCGGTAAAGAGGCCGCTGCTTTGCGAAGGGCCTCAGCGCCGACATGCGTGTAATGCTGGCTCATTGCTTCTGAGTCGTGACCGACTAATTCCATCACGACGGCAGCAGGGATTCCCGCCTCCTTCATGAGAGTGACTGCTGTATGCCGAAGACAATGGAAGCTCAGTCCGCCGGTGCTGCTGCCGCGCCCGCGGCCGTTCTTCCCGTCGACATTCGTTCGATGCTTCTTTTTCTCACGAAGCCCCGCTTCCGCGAGGAGATCAGCGAATTGGTTCGAGAGATGGCCAGATTTTCCTTGGGCACTGACGATGTCGAAAGCTCCTGGATGCAGAGGAGCGGCAGGATCATCCGAACTAGGCATAGCTTCGATATGTCGTTGCAGTGGGGCTGCGATCGGCAGGATTAGCGTTTTTCGAGTTTTGCGCGTTATCAATCGGATCTCGCCGTGCTCTAGATCGATGTTCTGCCACGTGAGCGCCGCGATGTCGCCGAGACGCTGGCCTGTGTAGAGACCAAACATCACCATTGAGCGCCAGTTGGGATCGGCGACACCCAACACAGCCTTTATTTCACCGACCGTGAAAGGGCGTCGGGCGGCTGCGTCGCCCTTCCGGATGGTGTCCACAAACTCCGCGGGATCGTCGGCGACTAGAGCGTCGCGTTTCGCGGCGCGAAACAACATGCGTAGAAATTTGACCTCGTGGTTCACTGTCTTCGGAGCGAATCGCTTAGCCTCCAGATTGCGAAACTTGGTGATGTGATCTCGCGTGATTTCGGTCAGGTCTTCGTCCGCCACCGTCCCGAGAAACCCGAGAAACTTGTCCGAAGCATTGCGATAATGGGCGAGGGTGGTTTCTGCGACTTCCGGGGTTTTCCGGTCGATCCAATCGTTGAAAAACTGGCGAACAGACATTTGCGAGACTTGCTCACCGGTTATCTCCTGATGAAGGTGCGTGATTACGCGGCGCACTTGTAAAGCCGTTCGTTTCCGGCACGCGGCAGATTCAAACTCGTCGGCGATTTTCTGTGCCTTCTTCCGATTAGACGTGGCTGTTGACCGCTTCAGGCGGCGCCCATTGCGGTCGTTGAAACATGCGACCCAAAACTTTGATGTGGGACGTTTAGTGAGACTTGCCACATAGGAACGATAGTAGGAACATCCGGGGGAGTCCAGACTAATCCGACAAGGTCCGTTTCCCTCGTGGGCGGACGTGCGCGAACAAGGGGGAACCGGCCTTAGCAAAACAGGGGTTCGACTCCCCTCGCCTCCACCACAACGCACTTTGCTCCGAAACCGAGTCCGTGCGACGCACGGCGAGGTTAGTTTCAGATAGATTTCCCCAGGGAGATTTCCAAGAAACCCCAACTCAGGCGTCGCGAAATTGGAATGTTAGAGGGCGCCGCCAAGGCTGGGACGGAGACTTCGCTCGCCATCCAGACGGGTGCTCCCCTGGATTTCGTCGCCCTGCAATGCTTTCTTCGGGCCAATGAACATCCCTGCGGGATCGTGCTGATGGTTCTGTCCCCCCGCATACTCACTATTTCAAAGCGCCGAATAAATTCGAAATCGAGAAACTGATCGCCATTACACCAGGCGCGTCGGGCGAATTGAAGAAGGCCATCACCCTCGGCATCCACACCGACGGTGGGCTGGATCGTGGAAGCAGCCATTTCTCGCCTTTGGACGGTAGTCGTTGTCGTTGGCCCGCACGGGTGTCCATCGCGCCGCCGTAGGTAGATTCGGCGCATTCAACATTGGGTTCTCCCGGCCATTCGAGGTCTGGTTGGCTCGCGCGGGAGAGGTGGCACGGCTGCTGCTCTAATAATCATAATTAAGATAGTAAGCAGAAATTCACCGCCATGAAAAGGACCCTTCTCCTAACCGCCGCTCTTCTCTCAATCGCTGCGTCATCCTCGTTCGCCGATGCCCTTTTGTTCACCGTCAATGCGACCCCCTACGACAACCAGATGGCTCGTATCTGGCCGGTGTTAACGGTCCGAAGTCGCACTTCAAACCGCGTCTCGTTAAATGTTGTGAATCAATGGATACGAGACCTTCGCTCGATCCCCTACGGTTTCACCGCGCTGTGGAAAACTCCTGCCGAAGCACAGTCGGGTGCGCCCGCAGATTGCAAAGCCAAAGCGGTCGCTCTCTACGAGAAAATGCAGGCAAATGGTGCGACAAACGTTCGGCTCGTTATCGGCAAACGCACCTCCAGCAGCCGGCAGACACACGCCTGGCTGGCTTGGGACACGCAGGATGGCAATTATGTTCTCGACCCGACATTCAACTGGACTGCGTGCACAGCGATCCAGGCAGGAAAGAGAAATTATCAACCTCTCTACGCCTACGCGGGAAAGAAGAAATTCCGTGCCGCTTCAACGCTCGTTGCTCAAAACTAGCTGGTTCCACAGCTACTCTCTATTTCGAGAGCAGTTCCTCGTGTAGAGACCGCTCGCGTCTTTTTGTAGACCGGGCCTCGCATCGAGGCCGCGAAGAAGGTCGACGGGTACCGCGCAGTCTGCTCGTCCGCCAGTGTGCACGATGGCTTGTCGGGTGCGCCGCAATACTGACGCGCCTGATCGCTGCCGCTGCGGGAGGTAGCGACGGCGGTCTCGCGATTGCGCTTGCCGAATCGGCAGTTGATCGTATTCACCCTCTCCCCGCGAATGAAAACCGTTCTTGCGCTTACGTTATGTCTGATGGCGTCGTGTGCCGGTTTGCGGTGGAGCTCCCCGAGCAGCCTTGTGGGAGAGTGGCGTTACGCCGACA
>PNAR01000289.1 GCA_003169715.1 Acidobacteriaceae bacterium
CAGCCTGGCTTCTACAGCATTAGAGTTTCCGCGCCATCTTTCCTTACCGCCGAACATCAAGAGGTCGGGTTGCGTGCGGGCTCGATATTGATACTCAACGTGACTCTCAGCACGTTATTCGATTCCGTCCGATTGGCCCCTGTGCGAAGCGCGACTGACGAAGACGATTGGAAATGGGTTCTCCGCTCGGCGGCGAATCGCCCAATTTTGAGGGCGGTAGACCCCAGTTCGGGAGCCGCACGAGAGTCGAACAGCGAAAACCACAATTTGAGAGGTACCTTGTCGTTCCTGGCGGGATCGGGGTCTCAGGGGTTCGGCAGTTCCTCCGATATGGGCACGGGGTTCTCTATCCAAAGGTCGCTGTTCACCGAGGGGACCGTGGCTTTTCGCGGCAATGTCGGATACGGCCAGATGTCTCCCTCGACGGTATTGCGAGCCTCGTATAGCCGAAAAATGGAAAACGGTTCGGAGCCGCGCCTGGCGATAACATTCCGCAATCTTGCGTCGCCAGATGCGAGCTTGCCCGGAGCTGCCTTGCAGGCGCTGGCTTTGACGACTTCGGACAACTTGACTCTCGGCAATCTGGAACTCAATTTCGGCAGTGCGATGGAGACTGTCCAGTTTATGGGCCGCGTGAGTGTGGTTCGTCCGTTCGGCACCGCGGACTTTCATGTTTCTCCCGACACTGTTGTGGAATATCAATACGCTACTTCCTTGCCGGGAACAGGAAGTGATTTGCGCGATTTTGGATCTTCCCCTGAGGCGTTCGATGGTTCCACGCCTCGCATGAGCGTCGCCGGATTCTCTCCCGCCCTGGAGCACGCGCATCACCAGGAAATTTCGGTTTCCCATCGCTCGGGCAAGAATAATATGCAGTTCGCGGTGTATTCAGATCGAGTGTCGGATCCGGCGCTCATCGGGGTGGGCGATCCCTCTGCCGATAGCGGACAGGTACTTCCGGATATTCTCTCCGGGACGTTTACTTATCGGGGCAAGAACCTTGATACACACGGCGCGCGTATTGTCTTTCAGCGTAAGCTGACTTCGGATGTTACGGCGACGATGGACTACAGTTACGGCGGCGTCCTTGATTTAGGCGAGAATGCCACGCTGGCTGATGCCAGGCAATTGAGCTCGGTTCACAACCGCCACAGCGCAACCATAAAAATGAGCGGAACGGTTCCGGCCAGCAAGTCGCACTGGATTACGTCCTATGGCTGGGTGAGCGGCCAGGCGCTGACTCCGGTAGATTCGTTCAATGCATCGGCAGGCCGCGCGGACCCGTTTTTTGACGTATTTTTCCGTCAGCCGCTGCCCGGCACCGGTTTCATACCCGAACACCTGGAAGCGCTGATTGAAGTGCGAAACCTGCTGGCACAGGGATATGTCCCTGTGCTGGGGAGTGACGGAAAGACGGTTTATCTGGTTCAATCCGCGCGCACGATTCGCGGCGGCCTTGCTTTCAGCTTCTAGGTGAAATCGCCAGTCCCGCTCATATCCTTATTTTCCCTACTCATGCCTGAAGGGGTTGCGATCCGATGGTTTGGACCGCCGGGCGCCATTTCTGGAGTCCGCAAAACGGGACCCTAAATCGAAAAAAAATGTCGAGCATCCAATCGAGAGGGAAATTACAGAATGTTAGTCAAGCTAATGAAATCAAAAATTCACCGCGCGACAGTGACTCGCGCCGATCTTAATTACGAGGGCAGCATCGCGATGGATGTTGTGCTCCTGGAGGCGGCTGGCCTTCTGCCTGGAGAAGCGGTTAACGTGTGGAACGTGAATAACGGGGAACGCTTCGAAACCTATGCTTTACCTTTGACTCAAGGATCTGGCGAAATATGCGTGAATGGGGCCGCAGCACGCCTGGTGCAGGCCGGTGATCTGATAATTGTGACCGCCTTCTGCTGGATTGAAGACGAGCATGCTCGCAGCTACGTCAACAAAGTCGTTCTTGTAGACGAAAAGAACCATCCGATGTGACTCAGTCGCCTATAAAGGTCGGGGCCTGTTCTCCCCAGCGGGGTAGCTTTAGAACCACTGTTCTCTGCCGTGCAGACCGGGCAAATCATTTGTGATACTTATATATCCGTGATTAGCTCTGGAACCGATTCCTTTCCCCATTGATGACCAAGCAACCCAGGCCCTCTCGCTGCCCAATCTGCCGTGGGACGGGCAAGAATGAGCACGGAAAAGAATGCAATACCTGTAAAGGTGCGGGAGAACTTCGCCCGAACGTGTCTAAGTTAAAGCGAAAGTTATAGCGATACGATCGCGACAGATCGTCAAAGACGCCCGCCCTTTCAAACTTTCCTCTGTGGAAGAATTCCGATCTGAAGGCTGCCACTACTTTTCCGCTCTTCCCAGACACCCTGCGCGAAAAGACCGATCGTCCAGCCTGTGCAGCCTTTTCTGCATTCCCGGCGCCAACAAGCGGTAATGATGAATCTCAAATAAATATTCTGCGATGAACCATAAAGGCATGTCCGTCGTCATCCAGTGAAGATGGTCAAAGCGTGCGAGGTTCACTGGCCTGGAAAAAGTCCGCAACGAACGCTCCCGCCGAAGGTTGAAATACACATCGAAATAGCTTAGCGCGAGTTCTCTCAGGGTGCGGTAAACAGGCTCTCGATAGCGGCATCCGGTGTAATTGGATTTCGCAACCGCACCCCAGTGACCACTGACACGATAAATAGCGATCACGTGGTCAGTGTCATTTTCAGCTTCAAGATCGAGAATCAGCGGACGATACCCATTGGCCCGGAGCGCGGCGGCCGCAAATGTTGCGCCCTCGAAACAATGAGCAGTGTTTTCATGCAAAACACGGAGGGGCGACCATGCGGTGTTCGCAAGATGGTAAGGCATGGCATCGAGAAATCGCTGGATGCCATAAGGGCTTTTTAGATTGCGGAGTTTCCGTAATTCTGCGGGTGTGAAGCTGCTATGAGAGTCTGTCATGGTTCAAGGCAGTCTACCCGAAGGAGGTTCGATTCGTTCCGGAGGGCGATGGAGACGGGCGTCCTCGCCCCGTCAGCCTTGACTTTCAAACAGGGCCGCTAGCTCTTGCGGTTTGTCTATCAGAACATCCGGCGGAGCGATGCTTAAAGTTTGCGGAGCAAAACCATAAGTGACCCCGCAGGTCCAGATTCCCGCGTTGCGGCCTGTCACAATATCAATGGACGAATCGCCAATAATGATGGAGTCCCTGATGTTGTGACCCGTCTCTTTCAACAAAGTATTCACGCCTAGCGGGTCAGGTTTCTTAGTCGAAAAACTGTTCCCGCCATATACGCTGACAAAGAAATCGCCCAGTCCGAGCGCGTTCACGATTGCTCGCGCCGGCATGACGGGCTTGTTCGTGAGTACTGCCATCTGACGACCATATCCGTTGGAGCTGCAAATCCGGCTCAGCGCATTTTTGATGCCGGGGTACTCCACGGTGTAGTCGAGCTTATGTTCCCGATAATAGGACAGAAAATATTCCAGGCCTTGTTGAAAAAGGTCCTCATCACTGAGATCGCCAAGCGCGCGGCGAACGAGCATGGATGCACCATCTCCAACATAAGAAGCGACCACGTCCCCCGGCAATTCGGAAAGCTTGAAATGGCGCAACATCGCATTGACGGAGTGGATCAAATCGAGGCGGGAATCGATCAGCGTGCCATCCAAATCGAAAATTAAAAGCCTAATCTGGCTGGGATCGAACTTTCGGCTAAACTTGATCATTCAGGAGTGGCTTGACCTATACGGCTAATCCAGTATATTCGGAACCGTCACGCTCGATTTACAATGCATCAGGACCGCACTGCTCGATGAGGGAGCCTGAATGGCTACCATGAAGGCAACTCCGAAATCCGCCGGGGTTACAGACGCCGACACTAAAAGCGCCGGGACTTCAAGTACCGGGCTTACAAATGCCGGTGTTCCGAGCACCGGAAACCAAAGCAATGTGCGGCGCATTACAAGAAATTACGAAGGCCTATCTCGCGATCAGTTGATTGACGCCTACCGGATCATGTACACCTCCCGGCGGCTCGATGATCGCGAGATCATGCTAAAGCGGCAGCAAAAGATCTTTTTCCAGATTTCAGGCGCGGGCCACGAGGCAGTCGGAGTGGCGGCTGTGTTTGCGATGAAAGCGGGCTATGACTGGTTCTATCCTTACTACCGAGATCGCGCTCTTTGTTTAGCTTTGGGGGTAACTCCATATGAAATGTTGCTGCAAGGTGTGGGCGCCGCGGATGATCCCAGTTCTGGCGGGCGACAGATGCCTTCGCACTGGAGCTATCCGCGACTGAATATCGTTACCGGGTCGTCCCCAACCGGGACCCAGATTCTACAAGCCGTCGGTTGCGCGGAAGTTGGACGGTATCTCGCTACTCATCCGAATGCCACAAAAAAAGTTAACGGCGATTATCGTCAGTTCAAGGAGATTCTGTCTCACGAAGATGAACTAACGCTGGTTTCGCTTGGCGATGGCACAACCAGCGAAGGTGAGTTTTGGGA
>PNAR01000060.1 GCA_003169715.1 Acidobacteriaceae bacterium
CATCATGATGGGACGAAAGCGCAGTAGGCAGGCTTGAAATATCGCTTCCTCCGGAGGTTTATGCTCTACGCGCTCCGCTTCCAGCGCAAAGTCAATCATCATGATGGCATTCTTTTTTACGATGCCGATCAGGAGAATGATTCCAATGAGGCTCACCACGCCGAGGTCATTTCCTGTAATCAGCAACGCAAGAATGGCGCCGACGCCGGCGGATGGCAGCGTCGAGAGAATGGTGATGGGATGAATATAGCTTTCGTACAAAACTCCCAGAACGATATACACAGTGACAATCGCGGCGACGATCAGCCAGGGTTCTGTGGAAAGTGAATTCTGAAATGCAGCGGCGGTTCCCTGGAAGCTCGTGTGAACGCTTGCGGGCATGTTGATCTCCGCTTCCGCCGCGGCAATAGCCTTGGTCGCATCTCCCAGAGATTTTCCCGGGGCCAGATTGAACGAGAGCGTCACCACTGGAAATTGGCCCTGATGATTGATGGCCAGAGCCGCGTTTGAAGTTTGCATCTGGGTGAACGAAGAGAGCGGAACCTGAGTTCCGGTGTTCGATTTCACATAGAGATCCTTAAACGCGCCAGGATTCTGTTGGAATTGCGGGTCAACCTCCAAAATCACGTGATACTGGTTTAGCTGTGTGAAAATGGTCGAGACTTGGCGCTGTCCGAATGCGTCGTAAAGCGTGTTGTCAATCGCCAGAGGCAGGATACCCAGCCGTCCGGCTGTATCGCGGTCAATCGTGAGATCGGCCTGAAGACCGCCATTTTGCTGGTCGGTCGCCACATCCCGCAACTCCGGCAAGGTGCGCAGCTTGTCGGCCAGTTGCGTGGAGAGCCGGTCAAGTTCCACGGGGTCCGCATCCTCCATTGAGTATTGAAACTGGGTGCGGCTCACGCGATCCTCGACGCTTAAGTCTTGCACCGGCTGCATATACAGAGTGATGCCCGTGACCTGCTGCGCGAGTTCCGGCTGTAAACGTCGGATCACGTCCGACGCCGTGTCGCTGCGCTGGTTCCGTGGTTTCAGATTGATTTGAATGCGCCCGCTGTTGGGCGTGAGATTAGTGCCGTCCACGCCAATGAACGAAGAAAGGCTCTCGACGTCGGGGTCTTTAAGAATAACCCGGGCCAATTCCTGCTGATCGCGGGACATAGCCGCGAAAGAAGCGCTCTGCGGAGCGTCCGAGATGCCGAGAATCAGCCCGGTATCCTGCACTGGAAAAAAGCCTTTTGGAACGATGACGTACAGCAGCAGCGTGAGAACCAGGGTGGCAAAGGTAATCAGAAGCGTTATTGGTTGGTGTCGCAGAACGAATTTCAGCGTTCGTCCATAAAACGCAATGACGCGGTTGTACAAATCTTCGGATTTCTTGTAAAAGCGGCTTTGCTTTGCAGGGTCTTTATGCTTGAGCAGCCGCGCGGCCATCATCGGCGTCAAGCTCAACGAGACCGCCGCCGAAACAATAATAGTGACGGCCAGTGTGACGGCGAACTCGCGGAAGAGGCGTCCCACAATATCGCCCATGAACAAAAGCGGAATCAGCACGGCGATTAGAGATACGGTAAGAGAAACGATGGTAAAACCAATTTGTCCGGCGCCCTTCAGAGCGGCGTCGAGCGGGGAATCTCCGGCTTCGAGGAAGCGGTCAATGTTCTCGATCATGACAATGGCGTCATCCACGACGAAACCAGTCGAGATAGTCAGGGCCATGAGAGTCAAATTGTTCAGGCTGTAACCAAGCAAGTACATCACCGCGAAAGTTCCAACGATGGATAGAGGAACGGCGACGCCGGGAATGATGGTCGCGTAAAAATTTCGCAGGAAGAGAAAGATGACCATCACGACCAAAGCGACAGTCAGCATCAGTTCGAATTCAACATCGGAGACGGACGCTCGAATCGTCACCGTGCGATCGGTAAGCACAGACACCTTCACGGCTCCGGGAAGCGACGCCTGAAGCTGCGGCAAGAGCGTCTTGATGCGATCAACCACACTGATGATATTTGCGCCCGGTTGGCGCTGGATATTCATGATCACGGCCGGATCAAGATTCATCCATGCCGATTCCATTACGTTTTCGACGCCGTCGGTGATGGTGGCGACATCTGAAAGGCGCACGGGGGATCCGTTTCGATAAGCAATAACGATCGGGCTGTATTGCGCTCCCGACATCAGTTGATCGTTGGCGCCAATCGTGAACGATTGCCGTGGGCCATTCAGGGTGCCTTTGGCCTGGTCCACGTTTGCCGAGGCAAGAGTAGTTCGTACGTCTTCAAGGCTGAGCCCGTAGGAAGCCAGCGCGGTCGGGTTGGCCTGGATGCGCACTGCCGGCTTCTGACCGCCGCTTATTGAGACAAGTCCGACACCCGTGACTTGCGAAATCTTTTGTGCCATTGCCGTGTCAGCCAGATCTTCGACTTTTGAGAGCGGCAGTGTGCTGGATGTAAGCGCGAGTGTGAGAATCGGAGTATCGGCAGGATTTACCTTGCTATAAATCGGCGGATTCGGAAGGTCGGGAGGCAGATACGTGCCCGCGGAATTAATTGCCGCCTGAACTTCCTGTTCGGCGACATCAATATTCTGATCGAGATTGAATTGAAGCGTGATTACGGAGCTTCCCATGGAACTGGTGGAAGTCATCTGACCAAGACCGGGCACTTGTCCGAATTGCCGTTCCAGAGGCGCTGTCACGGACGATGCCATGACGTCGGGATTGGCGCCCGGATAAAACGTCATTACTTGAATTGTCGGGTAGTCAACCTCAGGCAATGCCGACACTGGAAGCTGGCGGTAGGCAACGATGCCCACCAGCATGATGGCGACCATCAGCAAAGCGGTAGCAACCGGCCGGAGAATAAACAGCCGCGACGGATTCATTTAGAAGAATCTCCGGAGTTCGCGCCGCTCGAGTTGGGATCGCCGGACCCGCTGCTCTGGCGGCGATTTCCGGAATGGGTCTTGACTGGCGAAGAGGGTGACGACTGTCCAGCGGGCGCTGTGCTAGGCGTTCCGGAAGACTGATCGCTGGAAGACTGATCAGTGGGCGATTGACCCGTTGCTGCCGCATCCGCAGGAGGTTGGTTATCCGCTGGCGGGCCGCTCTGACTGCCCGATCCGGAAGCATTCTGCGCGCGAGGCTCGATTTTGCTGCCCGCCTGAAGCTTATCCTGGCCATCGGTCACGACGATTTCACCAGGAGATAATCCGCTAGCAATATTGGCGAGATTCTGTTGCGTGAATGCAATGGTGACGGGCCTTACGTCCACGGTCTTGTTTTTATTTGCCACAAAAACGTAGGTGCCCTGCGGGCCACGCTGGATCGCTGCCGCCGGAATGACGGTGCTGTTTTTGCGCACCTCAAGCAATAGCCGGATGTTAACAAACTGATTCGGCCAGAGCGTGTTGTCTGTGTTATTGAACACTGCCTTCAGCTTTCCCGTGCCGGTGGTGGGATCAATTTGATTATCAATGGTGAGCAGCTTGCCGGTGGCCAACTTGGTCTGGTCGTCGCGGTTGTAGGCGTCCACGGTCAGCGGTCCCTGCTTCATGTGTTGGGAGACGGATGGCAACTGGTCCTCGGGAAGTGTGAATAGTACGGTGATGGGCTGTAGCTGGGTAATCACGAACATTGGATTCGCATCGGTCGCGTGGACAATGTTTCCGGGATCAACCTGGCGCAAGCCGATCG
>PNAR01000086.1:0-3301 GCA_003169715.1 Acidobacteriaceae bacterium
CAACCTCGGTCATGCACGGAACTGCACAACCATGGTAGCTCGCGGCCGCTGTGCTTGGCAGATTGAGGGTGGTTGCGTTTGTACCCTTTATCGCAGGCGCTTTCCACTTTAATATCACCAGGGCCGCGCCCAATCCTGAACCTGCTGTGCCCGTAGCAATAAACGCCACTTGCGTACCATCCGCAGAAAGTACGGGGGAAGTTATCACGGTTCCGCCGTCTGTGTTATAGCTCCAATAGATTAAGGGACCGGTCGTGAACCCGCTGCATCCCTTGTAGATGTTATCGTAGGCGATGATGTTTGCCGAAGTAGTGCCAACGCCTTTGAGACCGTTCGGGAACACGACGAAATCGGGGGTAGTGGCGCTGTCGCAAAACGCCGTGGTTGCGTCAAAAGAATATTTCGCGGGAAACTGTCCGGCGCTGACTTTGCCGGCCGGGCCGAGATTCATGCTCCAGTCTTTCTGCAAACTGCCGTCGTCTGCGACGGTACCGCCGCCGCCCTTGCCAGGCTTGCCTCTATCCTTACCCGGGCCACCCTTCTCAAGTCTCCCGCCGAAAAACCGTGACTCATCGAAAATATCGGAAAGAGAATTGTCGCGACGTACGGCGCGCCTCGCCAAGCCCATGCGCTTGCGAGTCTGCGCCTGGAAGCGAGGACTGCTCATGATTTTGTACCACTTTTCCACAGAGCCGCTGTTGACCGCGTCCGCGATCGACCCTGGATTGGAGAAAACGGCGTGCCGGTCCGCCCAGTCCTCGGGAATACCTTGGCTGCGAGCGGCCGGGGCTGAAATCGCCAGCCCAAACGCCGCAATCCCAAGAGCCGCCAGCCCAAAACGGCACCAAATAAATGCCGACTTGATAAACCTGCCGGACACCGCGATCTCTGAGGGGTCAATTCGCGTCATGGAATTCTCCAAGTTGTAGCGAAACAGGTGGACAGGGCATCCTGAGGATAACACGGTCTTCGAACCTCAAAGTGCCAAATTTAGAAGAATCTCACCTTGAGAACTAATCCCTACCTTCCGTCGGCGCCTCGCAGGCTCGCGCAAGTACCATCAAATGAATCGACAACGCCAACTCGTTTCCCACCAGGGAAAAACGCCGCTCACTCGCATCGCTCAATCCATATTGGGAAGGAATCGCATGTCGCGCTCGCGATCGTTCGAATCGCCCACTCGCTCCGCTGCGTTCGTCTCTCCACAGACGGTTTCTTTCAATTCTCGGCCATCAGAACCCATGAATTATCTTGACTAATATATATCACTATAGTAAACTAAGCCGTGACCGGTCGCAACTTCAACCACCCACCCATTCTCCATGCGGCCGCCCCAGCAAGCTGCCCTCGCCCGCAAGGTCGCCACGTTGTTAGTCCAGCAAGCGCCATCCTCGCCAGTCAAAGCGCGCCGGAACCAGTCTCTTGGAGTGTCTCTTTTTGTCTCTTTGCCCTCTTTTGCACGCCCGTTTTCTTTATTTTCAGCATCTTCCAGCCTCTTTTTGCAAGGTAATTATCCCTTCTAGACAAGTAAGGCCAAGGGGTGGGAAAATGGCATTTGCAAAGGGCGGGAACGATGAGGTGTCTTATCTGCTTAACGACGTTCTTCCTGACGGCAAAGGTTACGTCGTTATGCTGAAGGTCTATCTGGACAGGGGTGAGAAGCGGGATCAGAACGATTGTGTCATGTGTGTAGTTGCCACCGTTTTCAAGCCGTCCGCCTATAAACAATTTGTACGCCCTTGGGAGAGAATGCTACGCAGATGGAACGCGTCCGCTTTCCATGCGACAGATTTTTACTCAGGCTATGACGAATTCAAACGAAAAGGCGATCCCAAGAGAGAGGCACGGTTTCAAGAAGATTGTCGCGCCATCCCAACCATCGTGGGAGAAAATATCGAGAGGGTGTTGGCCGTCGCATTTCGCCCAGACGAGTTCGTAGCTAGAGCCTCACTTGAATGGAAGGACCGTTTTGGGGTGGATACTCACGCGATGGCGGTTCAGTTGTGTCTAGTGATGAATGCTTGGTGGCTTCAGAAAAAAAGTTCAACTGAATACTTCGCTTATTTTCAAGAAGCTGGAGATGAAAGCGAAGGTCGGATTACTGAAGCGGTGCGGAGGCTAAGAAACGATCCACATTATGCATCCCTGATTCGAGTTAAGTCGTTTTCGTCTGTGACTAAAGGAGTAGCACGCGGCACAGAGGCATCTGATTTCGTAGCGTGGCATTGGAATAAACATGCGGTCGAGAGGATGGGTAAGGGGCTGGAGCGACGAAAGGATTTTGTAGCCTTTGCCCGACTCACTGAACTGCAAGGCAAGGTTCAATGCGCTTTTATTACGGGGAAAAAGTTAGATCGTTACTTCGAGGTCCTGGAACGTGCCTTTCGTGCCAAGCTCGCGGCAATTCCAAGCGTAGTATACTGCCCAGATGACGATTGAGCGACGGATCGTTGTCGGACTAGAAGACGTAACATACATCATCTTTCAGTGTGAAAAATGCCCTTTCCGCATGAGCATGTCGCCCGATGAGATTAGACAGATTCCCGAAAACTGTTCTGGTTGTGGCCATAACTGGATTGTAGGAGAGCAGGAAGGCAGTGCATTGCCTCCACTCAAGGCATTCACAAAATCCTTAGAAAAATTGCGGCTGCTCATCCGTCATAAAAGTTTTGGCTTTAAGATTCTTTTTGAGTTTGAGGAACCTAAGGACCGATGACGACACGCAAACTAAAGCCCCGCAAGGAAACGAAGCAACAAATGAAGCCATTCTCCCGCGATTCATTCACAAGTGTTTTGAATCGTGCCATCAAGACGCCTGCTCTGAAACACGCTCCAAAATCGACTTGAACAGCAGATTACCAGAGTGACGGCGATTGAACCGGAAGCAATATTCGTCCAAGTAGGTCTGCAAGTACTTCGCGCTCACGCTGTGATAGACCCCGCCGATTCCCCGCTTTAACAAACTCCAGAATCCTTCAATGGTGTTGGTGTGAACATCGCCTTGCACGTATACGCCAGCGGAATGATTGATGCGACGGTGCACGTAACCATTGAATTTGTCCAAGCCTTCATAGGCCGGAAGAAAGTCGGTGTACACGATGGACGAAGGCATGATGTATTGCTTGGCGAGTCCGTGCAGCGATTTGCGAGTTACGTCGTTGGCGACGAATGCGCGAACACGTCCACCGCGTTCCACCATGCCCACAACCGCACGGTGCTTGGGATCGGCGCGGTTGGGACGGCCTGGATGGTCGCCACGGCGCTTCCCGCCCATGTAAGTTTCATCCATCTCCACCGTCGA
>PNAR01000086.1:3308-3711 GCA_003169715.1 Acidobacteriaceae bacterium
GCGGTTTTGTAGGTAACGCCAGTTTCACGCTGAATCTGTTTCGCGGAGATTCCGCAACGAGTGGAGCCCATCAAATACATCGCGTAGAACCAAAGCCGAAGTGAAGTAGTGGACTTCTCGAACACGGTCCCAGCCAGAGGGTAGATGTGATTCCCGCAATGGTCGCAGGCGTAGGCGGTACGGCCAGTAACGCGGTAGTGCTTGCGCTCAACCTTGCACTTGTCGCACTGGGTGACGCCATTGGGCCATCGCTGTTCCTTCACGTATTCGAGGCAGGCATCATCGCTCGGGAATTCGGCGTTAAACTGGGCTACGGTGTAGCGTAAGTCTTTTGGTATGCTCTGTTTGACTTTCATGGTGAGAAAAGCATACCAAATGCCTTACTTGTTGTCAAGGGATAATT
>PNAR01000099.1 GCA_003169715.1 Acidobacteriaceae bacterium
AAATTCAAACTGAGCCATTACCTTGTTTCGTACACCCTTCCTGTAGCGACGGCGTTCGCAGTAAGATATGCAGTACTTTTCTGGAGAAAATAAAATGGGCCCTGATTTTAGAAAGCTTTCGGTATGGTTTGTAGCCGTATTCCTACTGTGTGCCTGCACCGTCACGTTGGCGCAGAAACAACGCGAGGGCGAAAAAAGAATTCCCGAGAAGCCTGCCGCAGATCAAAATGCCGCCACTCCAAATGAGGAGGCCAGCAAGGGAGAGGAGCACGAAGATCCCTTATTCAAAGGAATGAAATATCGAGTGGTGGGACCGTTTCGCGGAGGGCGATCGCTGACGGCAGCGGGAATTCCAGGCGAGCCGAATACATATTATTTCGGCGCGACTGGAGGCGGCGTTTGGAAGTCAACGGATGGCGCTATGACGTGGAAGCCGGTGTTCGACAAGGAAGCGGTTTCAGCTATTGGCAGCCTGGCGGTTGCGCCTTCCGATCCGAACATTGTGTATGTGGGGACCGGGGAAGCTTGCATTCGGGGGAATATTTCCCATGGCGATGGAGTTTACAAAACGCTGGATGGCGGCAAGACGTGGAAAAACGTAGGACTGAATGATTCGCGCGCGATCGGGAAAGTGATCGTTGATCCGAAGAACTCGGACATCGTTTTCGTAGCGGCTCTTGGACATCCATATGGTCCGAACACCGAGCGGGGAATCTTCCGAACGATGGACGGCGGCAAGACCTGGCAGAAAGTCTTGTATAAGGACGAAAATACCGGTGGCATTGATATCGCTTTTGATCCGAATAATTCTCATATTCTTTTCGCATCTTTGTGGCAAGCGCGGCGGACTCCGTGGAGCCTTTCGAGCGGAGGCCCGGGAAGCGGGCTGTACCGCTCCAATGATGGTGGCACGACGTGGAAGAGACTCGAAGAACATGGCCTTCCCAAAGGTCCTTACGGGCGAATTGGAGTCGCGGTCTCTTCAGGCTCGGAGCGCATTTACGCTTTGATTGAGGCTCACGAAGGCGGGCTGTACCGTTCCGACGACGGCGGCGAGACCTGGGAATTGGTGGACGGCAATCGCGCATTGTGGCAACGCGCATGGTATTACATGCACATTATTGCCGATCCACAGTCGGCGGATACGGTTTACATCGCAAACGTGGAGTTCTACAAATCCACTGATGGCGGACACACGTTCAACAAGGTGAAGGTTCCGCATGGGGACAACCACGGCATGTGGATTGATCCGAAGAACAATCGGCGCATGATTGTGTCCAATGATGGCGGAGTAACCGTGAGTCTCGATGGCGGCGAGACGTGGTCTCCGCAAAATAATCAGCCCACGGCGCAGTTTTACCATGTGATCGCCGACACCCGCACTCCTTACTTTATTTATGGGGCGCAGCAGGACAACTCTACCGTCGCGATTGCGAGCCGCAGCGACAACGGATTTATAGATACTCCGGATTGGTATCAGGTGGGCGGTGGGGAAGCAGGCTATATTGCGCCTTATCCGCCAGATCCCAATATCGTTTATGCGGGAGACTATCAGGGAAAAATCACGCGGTTTGACAAGAGCACTGGGCAGTTAAAAGATATCGAGGAGCATCCGGATGTGAGCGATGGGGAGGGGGCCGCGAATCTGGAACATCGGTTCCAGTGGACGGCGCCATTGGTAATTTCGCCGCACGATCCGAACACGCTCTATCACGGTGGAGAACGTCTATTTAAGACCACTGACGGCGGCGTTCACTGGGAAGCGATCAGTCCTGATCTGACGCGCAATGACAAGAGCAAGCAGCAACCTTCGGGCGGTCCCATTGATATTGACGATACCGGCACGGAATATTACGACACAATTTTCGCAGTTGCCGAATCGCCGGTGACCAAGGATTTAATTTGGGCGGGCACAGACGATGGGCTGATTCAAATCACGCGAGATGGTGGAAAGCATTGGGTAAACGTCACGCCCACGCAAATACCGGAGTTTAGCCGCATCAGTCTTATTGATGCGTCGCCGATTGATGCCGGGACAGCATACGTCGCGGTGGATCGTCACGAAAATGACGACATGCATCCGTACATTTTTAAAACGGGTGATTACGGGAAAACCTGGGCGAAGATCACCAATGGAATCCCGGATAACACTTTCGTTCGCGCGGTTCGCGAGGATCCGAAGAAACGCGGACTGCTTTATGCCGGGACGGAAACTGGAGTATTTGTTTCTTTCGACGATGGAGCGAACTGGCGTTCTATGCAGTTGAATCTTCCGACGACGCCAGTTCACGATTTGATTGTGAAGAATGGTGACTTGGTGCTGGCGACGCACGGACGGTCGTTCTGGATTCTTGACGACATTTCACCTTTGCGGCAGTTTACTGACGACGTCGCCAAGCAGGACTTGCATCTCTATGCGCCAGCGACGGCGTACCGTATGCAAAATCCTGATCAGGATGACATTCCAAAGCCGGTGCTGGTTGGACAGAATCCTCCGGCGGGCGCCGTGTTTTATTATTTTTTGAAGGACAAGCCGAAGGGCGGAACTACTGTCGAAATTTTGGACTCGTCACAAAAGGCGATTCGCAAATATTCCAGTGAAAAAACAGAAGAATTGGACGAACCGCTGAATCCGGATGACAAGAAACCAGAAAAGCAAATCAAGCCGGAAGCAGGCCTGAACCGCGTGGTATGGGACATGTATTACCAGGGCGCAGACCGCGTGCCAGATTATTACGTTTATGAATATAAAGACGGATTGATGGGCCCGCTGGCGTTGCCAGGCAAGTACGAAGTGCGGGTAACGGCAAATGGGAAAAGTGAAACCGCGCCGTTTGAAGTGAAACTCGATCCGCGGGTCAAAGTCGCGGATGAAGATCTGCAAAAGCAGTTCGACCTGGGATTGCAGATTCGCGACGAACTCACCCGCGTTTACGACGCGGTAAATCAGATTCAGGATGTGCGGGTGCAAGTTGAGGGATTGAAAAAACGCCTTCCTGAAAATGTGAGCACGAAGGCGGTTGTGGGAGCGGCTGCGGATTTGGATCAAAAATTACTCTCCGTGCGCGACGAATTGATTCAGGCGAAAGTGAAATCGAACGAAGATTCGCTGGCGTATCCGCAAAAAGTAGATGTCAAACTGGCTTACCTTGCTACCGCGGTTGGGCAGGGAGCCGATTCCGCTCCGACGGAAGCTGAATTCCAAGAATTCGATAAATTGAAAAAGCAGGCGGATGAATCTTTGTCGCGATGGGCTGAGATTGAGCGAACGGACTTGGCCGCATTTGACCGGCTGATGGCCGGGCGGAACATAGAGGCTATTGTGGTGCCGTCGTCGGAGCATGCTGAGGCCAGCGGCGAGGGCCAGCATTAAAGAGATTTGTTTGTCTCCCGTAATGGCACTTTTGGTCCATTGACCGTCCCATGTGCGGTTGCTAATGTGGCTTCATAAAGGTGCGGTTTCGGTCCCCCAGGGCTTGCATCTTTTGGGGGTAGCCTTTATGAAACTGGTTCATTTCTGCTATGTGGCACTGGGCTTTGCGGTGGCCCGCTGGATATTCAAGCGGGAGCCAATGTCAATGGCCGATCCGGTTCCGCATTTTCGATCTTCTGGCTTGCTGTAACGGTGACTTGCTGTACAGAATAAGGGCGTGAGAAGTCCCGTTGCGCGCCGTTCGTTTCCGCGCCCTTTTTCTTAATTGCACTAAAGTACCGGTACCAACGTTTGCCCCACTCCATCCTAACGAGCACATCACTGGGTAGAATTGTTCTTGAGCCCTGATGTAGTTCATTCCTTGTAGTCAGGATTCTCAAGTCTGGCCAGAGTTATGCGGTCCAAACCATCCACTTTTATCGCTTCCGCAATGTTGGGCTTTCTGCTGCTGGGCGCTTTGTTAATACCCGTGGCTGTCGTGGCGCAATCCGACAGCGACATGCCATTGGGAGATCTTGCCCGTCTCGTGCGAAAGAAGAAAGCGCCTGCCGCCGACACGATCATTGACAATGACAATCTGTCCAAAGTCATGGACGACGTGCAGAGCAAGAGGCTTAAGGGAGAGCCGGTATTTTCGATTGACAATGCCGGAAAGAACTTTCACATGACATCTCCTGACGGCACTTGCAGCTTGTCATTCGATGCCAATGCGACGGCGCTCATTTCTAATCCTTATGTGCCGGAAGATTTGCCGCAGAGCGAGCTGATGAAGTTGGATGGCCCCGCGAGCATTGATGGAAACACGCTTCAGCTTTCCATGTACAACGGGACTAAATGGAATGTGAAGGGAATTACGGTGGGAGTAACGATTGTGCGTCGGCAGGCGGCAGCTGCTTCAAATTTTGGATCAGCCAGGTTGATTCCCGCGGCAGCCGAAACGGCGAACTCTTCGGAGAAGCGCTCTGACCTGACGCTGCTCTACCACCTGAAGGGATCGGCGGCGCCATTTACCACGACTGTTTTCCGGGAAGCTTTGGGAGTGCAGCTTGATCCCGACCAGGAGTGGCATTGGGCGATCATTCAAGCGGTGGGAATCTTGCCGAAGGCGGACGACTCCGCTAATAAATAGTTACGGCGCGCTTTTTGTTGCACCTATCTGGGCTACCTCTTCCGTTTTGCCGCTCTTAATGCTTCGATAAGCAGCATCCAGGATCTGCTGGTTCTTCCATCCTTCTTCGCTGGGTATGGGAAATTCTGCCTTTCCTTCCACGGCATCGGCGAATGAGTCAACCTGGTGCGCATAGGAGAGGCTATTTGAGAAGGTCTCGGTATCCGCAACGTCCCACTCGTGATGAAGTTCTACATGAACCGGTCGGTCAACGTTCAGGCCATTCTCGGACCGAAGAGTTCCCGTTGTGCCTACGATTTCAAGAGGAGTGCGGTATTCAGTTCTGAAAGAAACGAATACTGACCCTAATGCGCCGCGGGAAAATTCCAGCGTGATCGCAGCAGCCGACTCTTGCTCGCCCGAGAGGTCGTCTGACATTCCGATTGCGCTTACACGGACAATCTCATCCTGCAAGATGAAGCGCAGCGTGTCAATGCAATGCACGCCAACATCTGAAATTGGGCCGCCACCGGCTACTTTTAGATCATTAATCCATGCGCGGGGATGTTCCGGCCCAACCTTGAAGCAGAACTCGGAGCGCGCATAAACAGGGGCGCCGATATGACCCGCAGCTATGCGGTCTTTGATTCTGCGAATGCTTTCATTGAATCTGAATACTTGCGCGATTCCAAGCAGGACGTTTGCTTTTTGGGCGGCTTCCACCATCTGACGACATTCATCGGCGCTGACGGCCATTGGCTTTTCGCAGAGCACGGGTTTTCGGCATTCAATCGCGGTAAGTACACCTTTTAAGTGACAGGAATTAGGAGTGGCGATGAAGACAGCGTCTACTTCCGGCGACTGGCACAAATCTTTTGCGGAAGAGAATGCGTTGGGGATGTTGTATACCTGGGCGGATTCCTTGGCTTTCTTGATGTCCCGCCGGGACAGCGCTGTGACGCGGCAGTTTTTGGAGAGTTCAAATCCGGGCATCAGCCGCTTCACGGCGTGAAGTCCGAAGCCGATGATTCCAAAATTGACCATGAGTGTTACTGAGTAATCTGCCGTAGCATGTGCTTAAGGCAGCACGGCCATGGAAGAGGGCGATGCGCCGACAGAGGGCGAAGACGACGTTGTCGTCAAAGTCCCATCGCTTCCCAGCGAAAATCCGTTGATGGTATTCGATCCCTGATTTCCGACGAACAGAAAATTGCCTGTGGAATCGAACGTCATGAATATTGGGCCGGTACCACTCGATGCAACCGGAGAGTTGGTAAGCAACGTGAGAATGCCTCCGCTTCCCACGGAGTACTCCGAAATATTATCCGTCGAGCTGTTGAGCACGTAGAGAAACTGGCCAGAAGGACTAGCGATGACATCCACGGGAAGAGTGCTCGTAGAAGTGGCCATTGTGCCGAATGGCGATTGCGGGACTACGGTTAACGCGCCAGACGTGGAATTGATCGCGAAAACTGATACGGTGCTGGTAGATGCGTTCGTGACGTAGAAAAAATGCTCGGCGGGATCAATTGCAAATGATGAAGGCGACGGCCCAACAGGGAAGGGACTTCCCACAATTGCCTGCAATGCGCCGGTGCCTGATGTAATTGCATAGCCATAGATTGACGCCAGATTGCCGCTTAAAACGTAAAGGAATTTGCCTGATGGAGAAACTCTCAACTTGGTAGGGCTGGGACCGGTCGCAAAAGGCGATCCTGTAACCGCCGTCAAGGCGCCCGTTCCTGAGTTGATGGTGTAGACGGAGATGGAGTTGGAGGCTTCATTGGCAGCGTAGAGCGTCGTTCCGCCGCTGTCCATGGCCAGGGAGGCGGGGAAAAACCCCGTGACAGTCCGGGGAGTAACTTCGTTGAGCACACTGGATTGATTGTTCACTTTGAACAGCGAAATATCGTTCTCACCCTGATTTGCCACATAAACAAAATTCTTCGATGGGTGCGCAACGACTGAAGATGGAGACACGCCAGTGATAAACGGCGACCCGATAATGCTGGTAAAAGCTGCTGAGTGATTGTTGATTCGATAAGCGGCGAGCCCATTTGCGCCACGCAATGTGACGAATCCAAGATGGGACGACGCAGTGCCGCAGCCGATGAATGTTGCCAGGGCGAACGATGCTGGCAGCATCACAATCCATTTCGCTTGAATTATTCTGAATCTATTTAACATCGAAGTTTGTGAGAGATGGAAATCCATCTCCTGGATCAAATCATTTTTTGCCGAACCGGTAAACCAAACCCGCGGAAATACGAATATTGTTTTGGCTACTGCCGAAGGTTTTCGAATAAATGTAGTCTGCGTCAATTGGGCGCACAGAGATATGATGCGCCAAACTTATTTCAACGCCTCCGCCCAGGGCGATCCCGCGGCCCACACTCGTGATTTCGCTGCGGGTGGGTTGGTTGATTGCGACTTTGGTTTCGGCTTTGCCGCCAAGAACATTGCCGAATAGCCTTAGACGGCCTTTTTCAAACGAAAACTGGGGTCCCACCAGGAAGTTGTAAACCTTCAATTGCGAGCCGTAGCCTTCGCTTGCGCTGATTGTCAGGCCCAGTTCCTCATACAGGTGCGGCGCCGTGAACGAGACGATGCCTCCATTAAGGTTCGAATCATTTGAAAAGCCGATGGAGGGACTGTTAAGGCGGGTGAAAGCGTACCCGCCATACGCGTCTATCTCGGGCAACTTCTGCGCGCATGAGAAAGAAGAATTGAAAATCAGAAAAAAAGGCGCAAGCCAAACGAGGCTGGATCGATGGGGTCGGAATGGCATTACCGGAACCTGACCAACTTTCCTCCAGTGAGTGCTTGCGGTGATGAGTACTATAACAGCTTCGATTTCGGATGCGCTTCCAACTTGGATGGCGATATTTCCCTTGAATCAATCTCAAATTTGTAAAGATTTGTATGGGCGGTACCTGGCGAAAAAAAAGCGCGGCTAGTTTATTTCACCACCATCGCTCCGACGAGGGATTCGAATATCTTGAAACCCTGCGTGCCTCCGAGTTCGGGTTCGCTGGCACGTTCAGGGTGGGGCATCATGCCCAGAACGTTTCTGCCCGGGTTGCAGATACCGGCAATATTATCCAATGATCCGTTTGGATTGGCGGAGTTGGAAATTTCACCGTCGGGAGTCGCGTACCGAAACACAATTTGATTTTCACGCTTTAAGTTCTCGAGGGTGGGCGAATCACAAAAGTAGTTGCCCTCCATGTGACCGATTGGGATGGTCAGAACTTCATGCAGGCGGCACGCATTCGTAAAGGGAGTGTCGGAATTCTCGACTCGCACATGCACGGGTTTGCAGACATACTTGAGACCTGCATTTCTCAACAAGGCCCCCGGAAGCAATCCAGACTCGCAGAGAATTTGAAACCCGTTGCAGATTCCGAGCACGAAGCCGCCATTTCCGGCAAATTTCCGCACCGACTCCATCACGGGAGAAAATTTGGCAATGGCGCCGGTTCGTAAGTAGTCGCCGTACGAAAATCCGCCGGGAACGATGACGACATCGCAGTTTTCGAGGTCATGCGATTCATGCCAAAGCATGGTGGCTGGCTGCTTTGCGACGTGTTGAACCGTCCAATAAGCGTCGTGATCGCAATTGGAACCAGGGAAAACGATGACGCCAAATTTCATCCGGTTTTCCTCATTGGAGGGATTTGATTTGAGTTTAACATGAGGCAAATTGGTCCGAACCGGCGTTGCACACAGGGCACGGTGACGTGGCTGATATGATTAAAACACATACAAATGGCTTCTGCTGCGAACGATATTCCAACTCATGTTGATCCGCTGCTGCTCGAAGTGGCGGACGTTGTCAACACGACCCTCGATCTCGACACCACTCTGCGAAGAGTTGCCGAACTTGTGCGCAAAGTCATTGACTATGAGATTTTCGCGATCCTGCTTCTTCACGAAAGGACGCAGGAATTACGGTTTCGATTCCAGATAGGGTACCCCGCGGAGTTGGCGGACCGACTGAACATCAAGATGGGCGAGGGTGTGACTGGCGTTGCCGCGCAGCGTCGCGAGGCAATACTTGTGCCCGATGTTTCGCAGGAACCTCAGTACATTTCCGCGGTTCCAGGGGTGCGTTCGGAGCTGGCAGTTCCGCTGATCGTAAAGAATCGGGTCATAGGAGTCATTGATATCGAGTCGGTTCATCCGAATCACTTCACCGAGGAGCACAAGGAGCTGCTCACGCTTATCGGATCGCGGATGGCGATCGGAATCGAAAACGCGCGGCTGCATACACGCATGTCGAAGCAGGCGCGCACACTCCTGCTGCTAAACGAAATTGCGCGTGAACTTACTTCCATCTTGAATCTTGACGAGTTGTTCAAACACATTGGCGAACTATTGAGCCGTCTGATTGATTATCAAATGTTCAGCATCTTACTGCTCGATGCCAGCGGAGAAAAATTGCAGCATCGTTTCTCTCAGCGGTTCAAAGAGAATATTCAGCTCAAGCACGATATTCCACTGGAACTGGGGATTGTGGGATACGCCGCGCGGCATCGCCAGGCGGTATTGGTGCGTGATGTTAAGAAAGAGCCTCGTTACATCGAGACCAATCCTGAAACCCGTTCGGAGCTGGTGGTTCCGCTTATTTACAAAGAGAAGGTAATTGGAGTGCTGGACCTCGAACATACGCGGCGAGGATTTTTCTCTGAAGATCATCAACGCACCATCACCACACTGGCGGCGCAGGTAGCGATCGCAATTGAGAACGCAAGATTGTATGAAGAGATTGCGCGTCAGGAAAAGCGCCTGGAACGCGACCTGGCAATGGCCCGCGAGCTGCAATTCAGGCTGCTTCCGCAATCCCTCCCGAAGTTGGCGAATCTCGAAATCGCGGCGCGGTTTACTCCGGCGAGAGCTATTGGCGGGGATTTGTACGATTTTGTGAGCTACTCGCAATCGCGAACGGCGATAGTGATTGGGGACGTGAGCGGAAAAGGCGCTCCGGCGGCTATTTTTGCCGCGCTGGTGAGCGGAATTCTCCGGTCGCATGCTCCGATCGAACCAAGGCCCGCTGAAATGTTATCCGCGGTGAATTATTCGCTGGTGGAAAGAAAAATTGAAGCCCAGTTTGTCTCCATTATCTATGCGGTTTGGGATGATGTGAGGCGCACGCTTCAGGTTGCGAATTCGGGGCTTCCGCGACCGGTGTACTGCCATGATGGCAAAGTCGAAATCATCGAAGCGACGGGCATGCCTTTGGGCCTATTTGAAGATCCGGAATACGACGAACTTTCTTTTAAAGCCAAATCCGGCGATTTGTTTGTTTTCTTTAGCGATGGAATTCTGGATGCGACGAATATAAAAGGAGAATTATTCGGGCGCACCAGGGCCGAAAAAATTATTCTGGAATGCTCTACAAATTCGGCGGAGTCCGTCGTCAATTCGCTGTTTAAGGCGGCTTCCGAGCATGCCTTGGGCGTGGAAACCTTCGACGACCAGACGGTCGTGGCAATTAAAGTCAAAGGCAACTCTGGGAACGAAAATTGAAGGGGCGAACTTCCCAGTTTCAAGGACGGCCACCTGGTTTCATCTTCTCTAAGGAGCGAGAACCGCGGGAACGAAAATCGGGCCCTTCGCGCGCCGGAACGGCCACTCTTCACTGCGAAGGTTTGCCGGCGGCGCAGCTCGCGCATCGCTTCGGTACGCCTCTGTATGTTTACTCGGTGTCAGCTATTCGAGAGCGCTTGGAAGCGTTCGAACGAGTATTCCGCAAAGTTCCACATACGATTTGTTATTCGGTGAAAGCGAATTCGAATCTGAGCATCCTGAAACTCTTAGCAAACACCGGTTGCGGCTTTGATGTAGTTTCGGGAGGCGAACTGGCTCGTGTGATACGAGCGGACAAGAGGGCGGCGAAGCGTGTCGTATTCTCGGGAGTGGGGAAGACGCGCGATGAAATGCGAGCCGCGATTCGAGCCGGAATTCTGCTGTTCAATCTGGAAAGCGAATCGGAAATGCGAGTGCTTGCGGAGGTCGCGGCGGGCGCAAAGCGAACGGTGCGAATTGCTTTCAGGGTGAATCCCGATGTTCCCGCGAAGACGCATCCCTACATTTCCACGGGCCTGCAAAAACACAAATTTGGAGTTCCCATTGGCGAAGCGCGTGGGCTATACGCTAAGGCATCCGCGACGAAAAACTTGAAGGTGGCCGGAGTGAGTGTTCACATCGGTTCGCAGATTACCGACATGAAACCGTTCGCCGCCTCCATGGAACGCGTCGCAGAGTTAGTGCGGGAACTTCGGTCCGACGGTCATCGAATCGAATACGTGGATGCCGGAGGTGGACTCGGCATTTCGTACGAGAAGGGATCGTCGGGATTTGAAGGGCCGGTCGCGGACTATGCAGAAGCGCTGCTCAGGCCATTGCGCAAGCTTGATGTTCACCTTTTGCTGGAGCCGGGACGCTCGATTATTGCGGCGGCCGGCATCCTGCTCACTCGGGTTCTTTACAAAAAACGGAACGGCACAAAACAGTTTTTGGTGGTAGATTCAGCCATGAATGATCTGATAAGGCCTTCGCTGTACCAGGCGTATCACGAGATCGTTACGATAGCTGGGGATGGCTCATCACCGAATGAGACCGTAGATGTGGTGGGTCCAGTATGCGAGACCGGAGATTTTTTCGCACGAGACCGAAGTCTCCCGTCTGTTAACGAAGGAGATTTGCTGGCCATTCTGGACGCGGGCGCCTATGGAATGGTCCTGGCGTCGAATTACAACACGCGACCGCGTCCGGCGGAAGTGCTGGTGGATGGGAAGTCTGCAAAAGTAATCAGGCGTCGCGAGACTATTACAGACTTAATGCGGAGCGAAGTTTAGATCTTGTGATCCATAAACGGCGACGGAAAAGCAGGTTCCTCGCTCGGTGTGCTGACGTCTTGTTCCGGTGCTCGGAATACACGGCTCACATTTATGGATAAATAGGGTGTAACTAGGCGTGGCGCAGCGATAGGCTGAAATTCTTTGACATAAACGAGAGGAGATTCGAGGTTATTCATGCCTGATTTGCACTCATTTTTAAGGGGACCCTATTATTACCTGATTCTCGGGGTCGTATCTCTGTCCGTGGGTGTGGTGTCGACGTGTACCGGAGTAGTATGGGCACGCTTTGGTCGTATTATTTACCGCACCAAACAACCGAAGGAGTTTCGGGAGTACGTTGTAGCCTGTTGTCTCATTGGTGTTTGTTTCATTGGATACTTCTTGTATAAGGTCTATGGACTTTGAAACTGGGCGAATTTCCTCCATGGCCGGTCACACCCGCGAACTTTTATATTCGGCACATGTCGTGGCCCAACCCGTGGCCAGTGGCGGGACACTAGCTATCTTCAGCGGCATAGGGCCGAGCCGGAGAGGATCACTGCACCCCGCTTTGACGTTCAGCCTCAACTCGCGGCCCCCCTTCCGCATCCCACACTACTTTCCCACCGACGATTGTTTCTACTGCCTTTACGTCTTTAATTCCGGTGGGATCTATAGAAAAAATATCTTTGCTTAGCAGAACCATGTCTGCCAATTTTCCGGCGGTGATGGATCCCTTCTCCTTATCTTGAAACTCAGCATATGCCGATCCAGATGTGTAAGCCTCAACTGCCTCGGACACAGTAAGTTTCTGCTCGGGAAACCAACCACCGGGATGCTTACCATCCAGCGTCGCTCGCGTCACTGCAGCGTAAATCCCCAACAAAGGATTGAGCGGTACGACCGGCCAATCGGTTCCAAAAGCCAGATGGACGCCATGATTCAGGAACGTGCGAAAAGCATAGGTGCGGCTTGCCCGATCATGCCCGATGCGCTCTTCGGCCCAGCGTCCGTCGTCAACAGCCTGATAGGGCTGCACGGAAGCAATAACGTTTAACTGCGCAAAACGATCGAAGTCCTTCGCAGCCATGTGCTGCGCATGCTCAATACGAAAGCGCCGGTCGCTAGCTCCGTTAGTTTTTTCTACTTCGGCGTATAAATCGAGCACGGTCGAGATGGCGCGGTCGCCAATCGCGTGAGTACAAACCTGAAGGCCTGCGGCGTCGGCTTGCATCATCCATTCCTGCATCCGGGAGAGCGGTTGCATCTCTTTATTCAGCAAGCCGAAATTAGCCGGCGCATCGCTGTATGGCTGAAAGAAGTACGCCGTGCGTGAACCCAGGGAGCCGTCGGCAAATCCTTTTACGGCGCCAATGCGTAAGTAGGGCGATCCAAACCCGTGGCGGATTCCAACTTTTGCCTGGCTTTGCCAATCTGCGATCGCCGGAGCAACATAGATGCGAGCGGTGAGTTCTCCGCGTTCGAGCAACTCGGAATAGACTTCAAAATCCGCAAAACTGTCCGTCTCCGCGTCGTTCATTTCCTGTACGCTCGTCACTCCGAGCGAGGCGGCATAAGCCAGAGCCCGCCTGGCCTGGCGCATTCGCCGCTCATGGGAGAGTGCAGGAATCACCTTGAGAACGAAATCTTTGGCCGCATCTTTCAGGTTGCCTGTAGGATTCCCGTGTTCATCACGCACGATAATCCCGCCTGGAGGATCAGGCGTTTGCGCGGTAATTCCTGCCATGCGCAAGGCTACAGAATTTGCCAGGGCCATGTGGCCGTCATAACGATCAAGAAAGACTGGATTATCGGAAGTTGCCGGATCAATCAACTTCTTCGTGGGCAACTGCGGCGGATTCCATTTCGTTTCGTCCCAGTCTCCATTGAGAATCCACTCACCCTTCGGGGTGCTCGTGACTCGCTCCGCGACACGCCGCGCGAATTCCGTTGCACTGGTCACATCGTTGAGTTGAATGGAATCGAGTTGCGCCCCGCCTTCGACGAAATGTACGTGCGCATCGTTGAAGCCGGGAAGCAGTAACTTTCCACGGGCGTCTATTACTCGCGTTCGAGGTCCGCGCCACGCATCAATCTCGTGCGCGGAGCCAACCGCAACGATTCGGTCGCCGATGACGGCAACCCCTTCGGCCGTTGGATGGATCGAATCGCCCGTCCAGACTTTTGCGTTGCTGACAATCAAATCCGCGGCCGGTTTCGATTCTAACTTCGGATCCGGCGCGGCGGCGATCGTCAGCAAAAGCAAAAAAAGGAAACTTAGGCACTTCAAGTGAATCGCCACCATCCCTCTCGGAATACGTGATTCGGTTCGCAGAGAACTTTAGCGTTGTCCCCACTTCAGCTTGTTGCGAAGCACATCGAAGAACGTTCCCTTGATACGCATGAGTTTCACGTGCTGATCGGATTTGCGGCAGAGGATGCGATCGCCATCATAGATCGGCATGCCAATCTGGCCGTCAATGCTCAAGTACGCTTCATCCTGCCCGGTATTGACGACAATTTCAATCTTCGCTGTGTCGCACACAATGAGGGGACGATGCGTCAGAGAGTGCGCAGAAACTGGAGTGATCAAGAGTGCCTCCACCGAAGGCATTACGATCGGGCCGCCCGCTGCCAGTGAATAAGCGGTGGAACCTGTCGGCGTCGAAACGATCAAGCTATCAGCCTTGTAACTGGAAACAAAAAGCCCGTCAATAAAAACTTCGCAATAGTTCAAGCGCGCGATCGTGCCCTTGCCCATGACCACATCGTTCAGCGCGTGGTACTGAGCAACACAGGCTTCCTTGCGAACAACTTCGCAGCGCACCATGGAACGAGTCTCCACGGTACTGCGGCCCTCCTCAATCCCCTGAAGCGTTGGATATAACTCTTCGAGGGGAACTTCGGTGAGGAAGCCAAGCGATCCGAGATTGACACCAAGGACGGGAATGCCGGCCTTCGCAACCGCACGCGCCGCTGAGAGTAGAGTCCCGTCGCCTCCTAATACGACTACAAATTTAAGCGGTAGGGAACCCATTTCCTCTCGCGAGAGAGTCTTAGCTCCGATGGCGTAGGGAGCAGTTTCGGGGTCTACAACGACTTCGTAGTGGTGCTGGCGAAACCAATCGAGAAGTCCGGGCAAGATCGTGGATAGTTCCGGCTTGCCCGGTTTAGAAACTATGGCCACGGTCTTAACGGCGGGAGGAGTGTCGTCTTTCACGCTAGTCATATTGAAGTTTGAATTGTACAGAAATGTTTCGGAAAGATTGAAGAGCGGCGTGGGATGTGAGTGACGTACGAGTATTTCTGGGTTATAGAGACGAGCATTTGCAAGCCAAGACGCAGCCAGCCGTGCCTCTACCTGAGAGTCTGTTGTCAAAACAGGCCGTATAACAGGAACTCGCGATTACCCTCCGCGCCCAGAATTGGAGACTCGACTACATCAGTTTCTCTGCATTGCAGAGCGGTGAGTGATTTGCGAACCTTCTCCACAGATGCGTTTTGAGCCGCGATATCCCGGACAATGCCGCCTCTTTCAACATATTCACGATCGGCCTCAAATTGAGGCTTAACCAGGATCACTATGTGCCGCCCTGCTTTTGAATCCGGAAAGGCGGCGTTGATCACCGCAGGCAACACTACGGTCGCCGAGATGAAAGAGACATCCATCGCGATAAAATCCACCGTCTCGCCGAGTTGCTCCTGCGTAAGATAACGCGCATTAGTCTTTTCTAATAGACGAACCCGAGGATCATTCCGAAGGCGAAAGTCAATTTGGCCATAGCCAGTATCAACTGCAATGACACGGGCCGCTCCATGCTGTAAAAGGCAGTCGGTGAAGCCTCCGGTGGAAGCGCCGACGTCAAGGCAGATTTTTTCGCGAATATCAATTTTCCAGTGGAGTAACGCTTTTTCGAGCTTGAGTCCACCGCGGCCTACATACTTCAAGTCTTCTCCGAGCAATCGCAGGCTTACGCCTGGCTCGGTTGGAGAGCCGGCCTTCGCGGCCCTTTGTTCATCCACAAGAACTCTACCCGCAAGAATGAGGGCCTGAGCCAGTTCGGGGGACGATGCGAGCCCACGTTCGACGAGCAATTTGTCGAGCCGAATTTTCAAAAACAAAAACTCCCGATATAGATTGAAAACAGAAGTGGGATTATGCCGCACTTAACTCAGTGCAAGATGTAGAAGCAATTCTTTATTAACCACTTGCGGCGAAGAAACCCGTCTTTTCCACAGAATTATGCACCGCAGTGTTGAAAACTATTGCGATTAGCATCTTGACAAATGAAAAAAGCCGCCGGACAGGCGGCTGAATTTCTCATTTCAAAGCATTTATCCAGCAACTTCTTCCAGTAGCTTCTGATCAATGTCGAAATTGGAATGTACGTTCTGCACATCATCATGCTCTTCGAACGCTTCCATCAGGCGGATCATGGTGGCGGCGTGAGCGCCTTCCAGCTTGATGTAATTCTGCGGAATCATGGTAACGCTTGAGGACGTGACTTCAAATCCCGCCTTCTTGATTGCGTCGAGTACGGCTTCGTAGGCAGAAGTTTCGGTGAGAACTTCCCAATCGTCGCCGTCGTCGCGGATGTCTTCAGCTCCCGCTTCTAGCGCGACTGCCATCAAATCGTCTTCTTTGGCTTTCGCCTTCGGAATTACAATGTCGCCCTTCTTGTGGAACATATAAGAGACCGCGCCTGCGTCGGCCATGTTGCCGCCATTCTTGCCAAACGCGTGCCGAATTTCACTAACGGTGCGGTTGCGATTGTCGGTATTGATGTCGAGCAGAACGGCGACCCCGCCGGGGCCGTAGCCTTCGAGTGAAAATTCTTCGTAGTTAGCGCCGGGCAGTTCCCCGGTACCGCGCTGGATTGCACGCTTAATGTTGTCGGCGGGCATATTCTCAGACTTGGCGGCAAGAATGGCCCCGCGCAGACGGGGATTGGTATCGGGGTCGCCGCCATTCTTCGCAGCAATGCTGATTTCCTTGATGAGGCGAGTGAATATTTTGCCGCGCTTGGCGTCTAGCGCGCCCTTTTTATGCTTGATTGTCGCCCATTTTGAGTGTCCAGACATGGATAGACCTCGCCTTCAATAAACCGGAATTGCACAGGATTCGCCGCAGGAAAGTTCAACTCATCACCTCAAAACCAACGCAGGCGAAAGGGAATTATAGCATGGTCAAAGGTGCATGCCGCGCGATGTTTATCATTCAAGGGGTACGATTAAGGACACAAACCAGCATGACGAAAAATGCACTAGCTTCGTCCTAGTTCGTGTCTGGCACGTTAGGAACGGCTGGCACCCTCTTCAAGCTCGCTCCAACAGCATTGCCATGCCCTGGCCGACGCCGACGCACATGGAGGCTATGGCGTAATGTCCATTAGTTCGCTGCAACTGGCGGGACGCAGTCAAGACCAATCGTGCGCCGCTCATTCCGAGGGGGTGGCCGAGTGCGATGGCCCCGCCATTGGGATTTACTTTTTCGCTGTCATCCGGCAATCCGAATGCGCGAGTTACTGCTAACGCCTGCGCGGCAAAAGCCTCATTCAGTTCCAGCACGTCAATATCCTTTATCGAAAGCTTCATTCGTGCCAGCAACTTATTTATCGCGGGGATGGGGCCGATACCCATGAGCCTGGGTTCCACTCCGGCCGCGGCCGTGCCTACGATCCGTGCCAGAGGAGTAAGTCCAAATCGAGCCGCGGCGTCTTCTGAAGCAATGAACATCGCACATGCGCCGTCATTGATTCCGGAGGAGTTGCCTGCGGTGACGGTGCCTTTCTCACGAAAAGGGGTGGGGAGCTTTGAGAGTGCTTCGAGTGAAGTGTCCGGACGCGGATGTTCGTCGTCGGCGACGGTTTTGTTTTCGCCTTTTCGTCCGGGAACTTTGACCGGAACTATTTCCTGAGCGAATATTCCAGCTTTCATGGCGACAGCGGCGCGTTGCTGCGACCGAAAGGCGAACTGGTCCTGAGCGCGGCGGTCAATCTTATAAGCTTCGGCCACATTTTCGGCAGTTTCAGGCATGGAATCGGTTCCATACATCTTTTGCATGATCGGATTGATGAAACGCCAGCCGATAGTCGTATCGTAAATTTCCGCGTTTCGAGAAAAGGCGGAAGCCGCTTTTGGCAGCACCAGTGGAGAGCGGCTCATGCTTTCGACTCCGCCCGCAATGGCGAGTGCAATCTCACCAGCGGCGATGGCTCTCCCCGCAGCTGCAACCGCTTCCATTCCCGAGGCACATAAGCGATTCACGGTCACAGCGGGAACGGTGTGGGGAATGCCCGCGATCAAAGCAGCCATACGGGCCACGTTGCGATTGTCTTCTCCGGCCTGATTGACGCATCCGAGGATGACTTCGTCTATCGGCTGCCAATCGCTTTGAGAAAATCGCTCGCGCAAAGCGATCAGCGGCACTGCGGCGAGATCGTCGGTCCGAACCTGAGCCAGCGCGCCGCCATAGCGGCCGATTGGGGTGCGCAACCCTTCGCAAATAAATGCAACGGCCATGTGGAGATTCACTATTAACTCTACGGTTTCGTTACGGCGCTGTCACCTCGAAGCGAAAAGGCGGTGACTACCAGTCGCCAAAGATGCAATAATTATGAGCCATCAACCTGTCGCGAGGCTCACAACATCATGGAAGAGCGTGAATTCTTCGATGAACGTACGGAAAAAAAGCCAGCAAGCCTGAATTGTCCCAGTTGCCACCAATCGGATACTTACGAGGTGACCTGGGTCGTCCGAACGAAGAAACGACAACTTTCTGGGCGTGCCGATGAACGGGATCGGGCCCGCTTCGCCAAGGCCAAGTCCTACATGCTCCGCAAAGATGACATGATGGCTTGCAAGAACGTGCGCTGCCGCAAGCGGTTCGAGATATCGGGATTACAGTCCGTGGTGTTTACGGAGTAACTCGTGGGATAATCCCCTCGTGTTGCAGCCGGGCGGCGAAACCTTTTAGGAGCGTCCATTGAAGATTTTGGTTTGCATTAAGCAAGTTCCTCAAAAGGACACTCCGCTCAAACTGAATGAGTACGGTACTTGGATCCGCGAAGACGTTTCTTATGAAGTGAACGAGCCAGACGCATTCGCGCTGGAAGAGGCGTTGCGGCAGAAGGAAAAGCATGGCGGGGAAGTGGTCGCAATCACCGCCGGTCCAGCGCGCTCACAGCAAGTCTTGCGGGAGGCATTGGCCAAGGGCGCTGATCGTGCGATTCATCTGGAAGATAATGCGTTCGTCGGCTTGGATGCCTTTAATACGGCCCGGGCGTTTGCCGCAGCAATCAAGGATGAACAATTCGATCTGATTTTTACCGGACTGCAATCCGACGATTATGGATACGCGCAAACCGGAGTGATTCTCGCCGAGTTGCTTGGCTGGCCTCACGCTACGATTATTATGCAGATTGAGAAAACAGATGCTGGCATCCGGGTGAAACGCGAACTCGAGGCTGGATATTTTCAGTTCGTGGATATTCCGTTGCCCGCGGTGCTCACGATTCAATCGGGCATCAACAAACTTCGCTACGCTACTCTGATTGGCATCAAGCAGGCGAAGAATAAGCCGATGCGCAAAGTTTCGTTCGACGATGTGAAAGGGGCGGTAACTGGTAATTTGCAGAAAATTGAACGGCTTTATATTCCAGAGAAAACCAAAAATACTGAATATATGGAGGGGACGCCTTCCGAAATCGCCAAGAAACTGGTGGACAAGCTACGCAATGAAGTTCACGTGTTGTAATCGTTTCTAGGCGCTGCGGAGAGCATCTAAATAACTATGGCTGGAAAAGACCTAATGCGGATGGAAGAATCGGCAATGGCCGGCGAAGAGCGTGTCGGATCGGTGCTGATGACCGCCGGCAAGGTGCTTCTGTGGTTTGCTTTCATCTTGTGCTCGTTTGTTTATGTCGGCTTGCGCAGCGGTTCTCACATGTGGATGTGGTGGGTGCTGGGAGAAGGAATTCTTGGACTCACGCTGCTGATAATCGGCGCACACAAACGGGGAAGCGTGACGGATTGAGTAAGTCGGGCGCGGGCGCCCCTTCGGCAAGCTCAGGGCAGGCTCTCGCCGGCCAACAGCAACTATTCTTGATTAATTTTCCGTCAGTTCATAGATTCGCGGGCGAGGGCGCCCGCGCCACACAATCGCATCTTCATGCCTGACACTATTCTCGCGATTCTCGAACAACGTCAAGGTAAACTCAGCCGCGTTTCTTGGGAGACGCTCGCCGCCAGCCAGGCAATTTGCGCCGAGACTGGATGGACGCTCGAAGCCGCGGTCATAGGCAACAGCATTGGAAATCTTGCCACCGAAGTTGCGGGCAAGAAAGTTTCCAAGGTATACGCGGTCGAATCGTCGAAGCTTGAGCCTTATACTCCGGATGCATTTGTAGCCGCACTCAAGCAGGTACTTCAATCCAAGCAGCCTAAGCTAGTTCTGCTTCCTCACACCTATCAGGTTCGAGATTTCATTCCTAAGCTTGCGACCGCCATGAAAAGCACCGTTATCAGCGATTGCGTGGGATATAAGAAAGATGGCGACAAGCTGGTATTCACCCGGCAGATGTTTCAAGGAAAGTTTTCAGCCGATGTAAGTTTCACCTGCGAAGCGCCGTGGTTTGTGACATTCCAAAACGGAGCGTTTCGCGGAGACAAGCTTGAAGCGGGAACGTCTGCCGCTCCAGTTGAAACAATAAACGTCGAAGTTGCGGACGACATTGTTCGCACCAAGCCACAGGAGATTTTCAAAGAGGCGAAGCAGGCTGTTGACCTAACACAGGCGGAGATCATTGTTTCCGTGGGACGCGGCATTAAAGAGCAGAAGAACATCGAGATTGCGAAGCAGCTTGCGGAAGCCCTCGGCGGTGAACTTGCGGCCTCGCGCCCGATTTGCGATTCGGGATGGCTGCCAATGGATCGCCAGGTCGGCTCTTCAGGGCAAACGGTTGCGCCGAAACTTTATCTGGCCTTGGGCATCAGTGGCGCGATTCAGCATGTCGTCGGCATGAAAGCCGCGCGCACGATTATTGCGATTAACAAGGATTCCGAGGCGCCGATTTTTGAGATTGCGGATTATGCGGTGGTAGGGAACCTGTTCGATATAGTTCCACCGCTGATTGAGGAGATTAAGAAGGCGAGAGGATAGTTTCGAGTTTCGAGTGTCCAGTTTCATTGATTCGAGGGGGAGGAGGGCTCATGAGATGGGCCACAGATATCAGGAGCTTATTGTGTGGCAAAAGGCGCGAACTTTTGCCGGCGACGTATATCGGGCAACCGAAAATTTTCCGAGAACAGAAATCTATGGTTTGACCTCCCAACTTCGGCGTGCTGCGGTTTCTGTTGCTTCGAATATTGCCGAGGGCCAGGGCAGGCTCACCAAAGGCGAATTTTGCAATTTCCTTGGACAAGCACGAGGATCGCTGCTTGAACTCGAAACCCAATTGGCCATTTCAGTAGATCTCCATTTTCTCGCTGACGTGGACTTCAAGAAACTAAAAGACAAATCTTCGGAGGTTCTTCGGTTGCTCAACGCACTGATTGAATCGCTTCGGTTGCGAAAGACAGGAACTTGAAGCTTTTGATTCTGAAACTCGAAACTTGAAACCCGAAACTGAATTCATGATCTTCCGCAAGCCGCTCGAAAACATCGAACATCCCGAAATGCCTGCCGATGTCGTCATCGTCGGCGGCGGCCCCGCTGGAATGGCTTGCGCTTTGCGGCTTTCTCAGCTCATTGATCAACACAATGCTCAAAATCCCGATTCACAGTTAAACAAGGAGAATGTTTATGTTCTCGAAAAAGCTCGTGAGCTTGGCCAGCATTGTTTGTCAGGGGCGCTGCTCGACCCTCGGTCCATGAGGAAATTGCTTCCCGGATTCGAGAAAGAAGCTCCGCTTGATGCGGAAGTCGCGAAAGAATCTGTCTATTTTCTGACGGAAAAAGGAAAGTTAAAATTTCCTATTACTCCGCCGGCTTTGCGCGATCACGGGAATTACGTCATCTCTCTCAATCGGTTTGTGAAATGGCTGGGCGGTAAGGTCGAAGAGGCTGGCATCACCGTCTTTACCGGATTCGCGGGATCGGAATTGTTGGTTGACGGCAATCGCGTCACGGGAGTCCGTACCGACGATAAAGGAGTAGATAAACAGAATCAGCCCAAGTCCAATTTCGAACCTGGATACGATCTCAATGCGAAGATTGTCATTCTCGCGGAAGGTCCGCGCGGCTCGTTGACAAAACAGCTCATAGCGAAGTTTGATTTGGCAAAAGACCGCAACCCACAAACTTACGGCCAGGGAATAAAAGAATTGTGGGAAGTTCCAGCCGGAAGAATTGCCGCGGGCGAAGTCATCTATACGATGGGTTGGCCGTTAACCTCCAAAGAATACGGGGGCGCGTGGATTTATGGTGGCAAAGATAATGTCGTTTCGCTGGGATTCGTCACGGGACTCGATTATCCGGACCCGCGCCTCGATCCGCAGCATGTGCTTCAGGATTTTAAGCGACATCCGTTTGTAGCGAAGCTGCTCGAAGGCGGAAAGATGATTCGTTACGGCGCGAAGTCGCTGCCGTACGGCGGATGGTGGGCGATTCCGCCACTGGCAGGCGATGGATGGATGATTATCGGCGACTCAGCGGGATTCCTGAATTCGCAGCGGTTGAAGGGAATTCATCTGGCGATCAAAAGCGGAATGCTTGCCGCTGAAACGGCTTTCGAGGCGCTGAAATCATCCGATTTCTCGGCCGTGAAACTCGGCGATTTTCAGAAGCGCGTAGAAAGTAGTTGGATCAAAGAAGAGCTTTGGAAGGTCCGCAACTTTCACCAGGGATTCGAGCACGGCTTCTGGCGAGGCATGTTCCATGCCGGATTGCAGCAGCTCACGGGCGGGCGCGGAATGCGCAATCGCTATCCGGCAACCTCGGGATATCAGCGGATGAAGAGGCTCGCCGATCTGCCAGCCGACGGCGGCGGCGAAGCGCACCTGCTCGGTCCCGCAAAAGGCGACGGAAAGCTTACGTTTACCAAGCTGACCGACCTTTACCATTCAGGAACCAAACATGAAGAAGACCAGCCGTCTCATCTGATCATTCAAAACACAGACATCTGCAACAGCCGATGTATCAAAGAATTCGGCAGCCCGTGCCAGAATTTCTGTCCCGCAAATGTTTACGAAATGGTGGATGACGCCGAGCAGCCTCACGGAAAACGCATCAGCCTGAATCCTTCAAATTGCGTACATTGCAAGACGTGTGACATTCAGGACCCGTATCAGATCATCACATGGGTTCCCCCGGAGGGTGGTGGCGGCCCGAATTATGATGGAATGTGAAGCCCTCGCGCAGGGCGGCGTTCCATTACACCGCCCAGTTTTGTATCTTCAGCCCGTGAACCCGGCGAAATTCTTTCTCATTGTTTGTAACCAGGATCAAACCCGTGGCTACAGCATGCGCAGCAATCCAAAGGTCGTTGTTTCCGATCATCTCGCCCTTCGCAGCTAATTCAGCACGGATGGTTCCGTAGGCTTCGGCAGCGGCTTCAGGGAGGGGAAGCGCTGGCAACCAGTGTAGAAGTTCACGCAAGCGTTCAAGAGCCTCAACCCGTTGCGTGCTTTTGGCGGCCCCATAGAGCAGTTCGCCGTAAGTAATAACCGAAAGCGCCGCTTCTCCTTGGCGAAGCTTGCGAAACCGGCGCAACACTTCCTCGGGTCTTTTCTGGCGGATGTAAATGCAGATGTTGGTATCCAACAGATAGCGGGGTTCCACCTAGAGCCTCTTGCGTTTTTGCGGCCGGTCGCTCCGGGGATCACTAACTTCAATATCGTCCGGCAAGCCGGCTAGCAGGTCGAATGCTCGAGTCATACTTCCGTCTTTCTCGCGCAGAACTATCTCCTTGCCCCGGCGGTAGATTTCGACTTCCTTGCTCTTGAGCCGGAATTCTTTCGGCAATCGTACTGCCTGACTATTGCCCGATCGGAAGACGCGTGCGGTGCCCATAAGAATCTCTCCAATGTATACACATAAAGTATACACATTGGGACATAATTATGGTCTTTAGATGATTGTCTTGTTCCCGGCTTTGCTGGATTGGGCTATCCTTGTCAGTCAACGAAAGGATTAAAGATGAATCTGAGAGGATTTCGACTCACCGCTGGCAGAACATCGCACATCATATTCGTAACGATAGTTCTTACCCTGTCTCTGTATGCCCAACAACCCACAATCCCCTCCACCGGCTTTCCTGGCTTGGACCAATACCGGGCCTCACGCATCGCCGTTTTTACCGACGATTTCGGCCAGTTGGCGCGTTACCGGGATGCGAACGCCAGCTTACCGGCTCCTGCGGCGCACGAGTCCCGCGTGGTGTTTTTCGGCGATTCGATCACCGATATATGGAAGTTGACCGATTCCTTTCCCGGAAAGCCCTACATCAACCGCGGAATCGGCGGACAGACTACGCCGCAGATGCTGGTCCGGTTCCGCGAAGACGTAATTGACCTGCATCCGAAAGTTCTGGTCATACTTGCGGGCACGAATGACATCGCGGGAAATACGGGGCCGATGTCTCTGCCGGAGATCGAGGCCAATTACGCTACGATGGCGGAACTGTCGCGAATCCACGGAATTCGCGTGATCTATGCCTCCCTGCTTCCGGTAAACAACTACAGTCCGCGAGCGCAGGACTTTTTCGCGCAGAGGTCTCCAGAGAAAATTCTTGAGTTGAATCGCTGGCTAAAGGCTTATTGCGCGGCAAATAATTGTGTGTATCTCGATTACTTCAACGCGATGGTGGACGACAAGGGCATGCTGAAGAAAGACCTAAGTGAGGACGGTTTGCACCCTAACGAGGCCGGATTCAAAATAATGGCGTCGCTGGCGCAGGCGGCGATAGAGAAGAGCCTGACAATGCAACCATAGTTACACACGAGAGAAACCATTCTCTTAATAGCTCCGCGTGTCTTCCTATTGCATCTATAATGACATTGAGTTTCTGACCGCCTCGGCCTTCGGGCATACCCTGGCTTAGGCGGCGGTGGAAAGAATCGCGGGCAAGCCCCATTCGACTTCGCTCAGGGCGGGTCCGCGGCACACTTTCCCGAGGGTTTGGGTGGAAACGCCTGAGCCTCCCGGCTTCGAGAGGGGCCATTGGAAAGGAAACGCTCGCGAGCGTGTGCCCGCCTGTGTGTCCCTTTCCATTGATCTCAGTTCAGATGCTGGCAAAAAGCAGATTCCTCGCTCGTCCTCGCCCTTCGGCTGCGGACGGCTCGGAATGACAAGTTTGAAGTTATGAGCTAGAAGCCGTGCCACTCACTGACAAATTCGGACGCGCCATCACCGATCTGCGGATCTCTATCACGGATCGCTGCAACTACAAGTGCGTTTATTGCCGTACGGGCAACGAAGGCGCGCTCTACGGCGACCTGCCTTTTGCGGAATATTTGCGGATGGCTCGAGTGCTCGCGGGAGTGGGAATCAGCAAGATTCGCATCACCGGGGGCGAGCCTCTGCTGCGTAAGGGCGTAGTGGATTTCGTCCGCGAACTGGCGACGCTGCGGAGTTCGGAAGGAAAACCGCTTGATCTCGCGATCACAACTAACGGCCATCTTCTGGCCGAGATGGCGAAGCCGCTTAAGGACGCTGGCCTCAGCCGCGTCACCGTCAGCATGGATGCGGTTGACCCGGGGCGTTTTGCCCGCATCACACGCGTGTCTAATGGATACGATCGCGTGCTGGCGGGAATTCGCGCGGCGCGGGATGCCGGGTTGTGGCCCGTGAAGGTAAACTGCGTTTTGATGCGAGGCTTCAATGAAGATCAGATCATTCCCTTCGGAATGTTTGCCCGCGAAGAAGGCGTCACCGTTCGGTTCATCGAATTCATGCCGCTGGAGGAAGAGCGCGTATGGGCGCCAGACACGGTTGTTCCCTTGAGAGAAATCCTAAGCCGCATGAAAGAATATCGTCCGCTTGTCGAAATTCCGCATGAACGCAGCGAGACCGCACGGCGTTACCGGTTCGATGATGGGGTCGGCGAAATTGGAATTATTGCGCCGGTTTCGCATCCATTTTGCGGGCATTGCAGCCGCATCCGTATTACGTCTGACGGCAAGATTCGCACATGCTTGTTTTCCGTCTGGGATCACGATCTGCACGGACTAATGAAGCGCGGCGCTTCCGACGGAGAGATGGTCGAGTTCATCGAGGGAGTCATCCAGAGGAAAGAAGAGCGTCACCACATCGGCGAACCGGATTTCGTCCCGGCATCGAGGACCATGGTGCACATCGGAGGATAGACAAGTTACCGCGGGCGGTTGCCCATGCTTTGATCGTGTGGAGCGCAGGCAACCCCCTCCAATATTTAATTTTGATATGCCGTTCCGGGAGTGCCGCGTGAAAACCTTTCGTTAAGCAACAACCGCTTTCACCTGACGCGTGCCCGCGAGTTCACCATCTAGCGTATCTGTACGAACCTCAGTCATGCGCGCAAGCACAAAGGCCGCCAGTGCCATCTCTACATCTCGCACGGCGATGTCGAAGAACATGCCCGTTGAGACCAGATTGAGCGCGATTGCAAGTAGCCATGCTGAAGCGACATAAGCGCCCAGTCGCGTCCACTTGGTGAGAATTGCGAGGCCGACGATCATTTCGATGACGCCGACGATGTGCATGAAAGTTTGGCCGCTAAACGGCAGCATTTTCAAGGCCAGCGGACTAATATATTTGGGCCAGTAGGTTAAGAGGTTGAAGTATTTGTCCAGGCCTGCCAGGAACGGCCCGACCCCAAGCCCGATCCGCAGGATCCACCATCCCTGGTCCAATCGTGAATCAAA
>PNAR01000105.1 GCA_003169715.1 Acidobacteriaceae bacterium
CATAGCCACTGATCGGGATATTGCCGAACGTAGTCTTCGATAATCTTCGTGAATAACGCCGTGTTCGCGATGATGTCGGCGGCCTCGTCGCCGGTGCGGATTAACTTCGCTGGGGAATCGAAGCGGAGCCGGTATTTTCGCAAGGCTGGGTCCCAGATGGTGAATCCTGGGACGACAGCCGCATCGGTTCGCAAAGCGATGCGTGCCAAACCGCTCGCCGTACACGCGGGAATCCCGAAAAAGTCCACAAACACGCCCTGCGGCGGAGTCATATTGGTGTCCATAAGAATGCCGACAGTCCCTCCTGCTCTCATCGCCGAGAGCAGGCCGCGAATGAAATCGTCTTTGTCCACGGTTGAATTTCCGTGCATAGTGCGATACTGGCGCGCGAGGCGGTCAATGTAGACGTTATCCAGAGACCGCATCACGATGTGAAGAGGATGGCCATATAGCGAGTGAGCGAAAGCGGAGAGTTCCCACGCTCCGAGGTGCGCGGTCAAAAAAAGCACGCCCTTGCCGCGAGCCAGCGCGCGTTCGAAGTTCTCGAAGCCGTCATACACGACGACTTTACTGACATTCTGAAGAGTATATTTCGGAAACAAGCAGAGTTCGGTGAGCTGGCGTCCCAGGGATGTGAACGTGCCTCGCAGGATTGCGCGGCGCTGGCGGCGGCTTTTTTCAGGAAAACCGAGTTCAAGGTTCCACATTCCGACCCAGCGGAGCCGGGGATGCAGCAAGTAGACCATCCACGCGAGAGAAATACCGGCGGCCCGCGCCAGCGGACGAGGCAGCACCCCGATGGTCTTGACGATCAACCAGACCAGCGCGTACTCGAGTCGCTGACGCATTTCCCGGGGAATGACGAAGGATCGGAACGACCCCTCGCCAGAACAAAACTGACTATTGAACCTCGGTGCTTATTGTAGTCAGGTTGTCCGAAAGAACCCTGCCTTACTTGCTGGCATTCTTCGCCCACTTGGCCAGAGTTTTCAAGAATGGATATGCCCCGGCGGGCGCCTCCGAAGTTTCGAGAGACGTTCGGAACGGGATTACTCGTCCATAGAACTCCCGGGTGCTGTCGCGGTCCTGTTTGATTACAGCGCCATTTAACTCCAAGCCCGCGAAGACGCCTCGCGCGCGCGAGTAGCTGAGCACCTGGGCACGCATCTTCCAATCGGTATCGGCTGCGGCGTGACGTCCCACAGGGCCCGCGGCGACGCTGGCATCCGCTCCCAGCTTGAATTTACTGGCAAGCAAATTGTTCATGCCTTGCTGGTTCATGATCAGCATTACCAGGTCCACGGCCTGGCCTCCGATTTGCAGCCCGAAGCTTCCGCCCTGAATGCTGAAGAATGCAGGCTCACTCCATCCCGTATGAGTTCGGCAACTGGCGATGCCTTTGCCGTAACGCGCGCCGACGACGAAACCCGCTTTTAGCATCGAAGGCACAACCGCCACACATTCGGCATTGCCCAGCACTTCGTCGGGGATGCCACTGTCCGGGGTACCCTGGATTTCATCCAGCACGGCTGCTGCTGCTTTTATCCGGTCGGCAGCTTTATTCTGGTCATCGCCATCAGCGGCAAAGGCTGCGGCCGTAAGGCAGAATGCAACACACAAGATCAAAACTCTTTTCATTGCTCCTCTTTTCCTGGGTTCCAAATACTGGTTTCAACGTTAAATCGAACGCGCAATTTTCTCCGTTAAATTTGTTAGCTTGATTTTACGGGATTAACCCGAGGAAAACCGGAGAGTTGTTGCAGAAGGAGAAGACGTGTTGCTTAGTTAGGCACCGCAAAAAAATCGGGGCCAGAAATGGCGACCCTAAATCTCCATTTCCAACCCCGTCTCCCAGGTTCTGTGGTAGGTGAATTGAGTATGTGGGCGGTCCCAAAAACCGACAAGATTACCGACGGAGATGTCTAAAAGTAACCACGCCCGGCCTGTATGCGAAAAAAAAGAGGTAGCAAGCTACGTCTCTACTGGGCTTATTTCGCGGTAACTAATGAGTGCGTAATTGCGTGGACTGATAGCGCGATGCGGTTCTGCACTCCTACTTTGCGCATCAATTTTGCGACGTGGGCCTTTACCGTACGTTCTTCTATGCCAAGGGCGGAGCCGATTTCTTTATTGGAACGGCCTGCCACCAGCATTTCCAGGACTTCTTTTTCGCGGTCGGTAAAGGTGACACGGCCCGCCGGGAAAATTCTTCCCGGTGAAGTACTGACGCGTTCAATGAACATCGAAAGCACGCGGCGGGGCGCCCATACGGAGCCTTGGTTCACAATCCTGATTGCTTGAACGAATTCCGTGGGCGATGCCGCTTCGTCCACGTAACCCTTCGCGCCAGCAGCAATGGCTTTTAGAATGGTTTCTTCATCTATTCCAGAGCCGGTCACGATTATGCGCAAGTCCGGGCGCGCCGCCTTAAGTCCGGCCATCAAGTCAAAAAGGTTCTGGCCATTGCGGTTACCCAGGAGAATCAGGTCAATTCCCTGCAATCCGCTGATCTCGGGAAGAGAAGCGGAAATAAGCTCGAAATCGGGTTCAGAATCAAATAGCGCCCGGAATCCCACAAAGCGCAGCGGGTCGCTCTCAACTACCGCCAGCCGGATGAGCGGCTTCTTTGCCAGCGCGGTTTTCACAGCAGTCGCAGCTTTCATAGCCGTCCTAATTGGAGGTCGAATGTGGCTAGGTTAGCTGCATTTCCCCAATATGCAAAGCTAAGTAAGCGCCATCGAATTACGGGGGTAACATGATATGCATCCAATTGAAACTAGGAGAAATGATGAAAACATCGTTTGGAGGGAAAATTACGGTGGCCTTACTGTTCGCAAGCCTCGTCGCGGCGGCGCAAACCACATACCAGCCAAAATTTCACGGCGACCCGGCTCGCTCAGATTCCGAAGCGGTTGCGCTGGGATACATGCGCACATTGATTCGCGCCGAACACCAATATCAAAAGAAGAACGATAAATACGCCACCGCCCTCAGCCAGCTTGTTCATACCGGGACGTTCACTCGCCGTATGGCACAGACGGACCGCGGCGACTACACAGTCGGTTTTCGCCCACATAAGGACGGATATGAGTTGACGCTCACTCCGAAGCACCTCGACGCCCAACACCGTTCTTTCTACGCCGAAGAAGACGGCGTCATCCACGCAGACGAGGAAAAAGCCGCGACGGAAGATTCCCCGGCAGTGAAGTGATTGAGTCGCGTCTTTGCCGATCTGGCATCGAAATTCGGCTGGACCGTATAAAAAAGCGAAGGACCTATGTATTACGC
>PNAR01000009.1 GCA_003169715.1 Acidobacteriaceae bacterium
AAGCGGCAGTTTGATGCGATTGTCGTGTGGCGCTTTGATCGATTCGCCCGGTCCACCAAACATCTACTTTCGGCCCTTGAGGAATTTCGCTCGCTCGGCATCCAATTCATCTCATATCAAGAAAATATGGACACCAGTAGCGCCCTCGGGCAGGCGCTTTTTGTCATCGTGGCCGCCGTCGCCCAACTCGAGCGTGACCTGATTCGCGAGCGAGTAACGGCCGGAATTCGGCATGCTCGTGCGAGCGGTAAAAGGCTGGGACGGCCGACATGCGCAGTGGATCGCGATCGAATCCTACAACTGAAAATGGAAGGCCACAGCCTTCGACATATTGCGGCAATATTGGCCGTCGGGTATGGAACGGTGCGTTCAAGGCTTACGAATCAGTGAGCGAAAAACCCCACGCGAAAAGCTCTGAAGTAAGCTGGCAATCAAACACACTTAGCGGTGCGGATTCACCGGGCGGAAAATATAAGTATTACGCTCACCCCAGGGCCATAGTTCCCGCCCAAAGCTGGCCCTCTTGTACAATTCGCCATAAGGTTTCTTTGTTTTATCCGCGATTCATTGACTGCCTGTCCTTACCATCCCCGCTGCGAGCAAATGTGCCGCGCGACAAAGCCGTTTATTCCGAGTTTTTGGACGATGTCGCTGATGTGCATTGATGCGTAATTTAACTATAAGATATGCGCAGAAGTTGGCAAGGGTGAAGCCGATGAAAGGAACTAGCGGGCCGCTGTGGGAAGTTTGTGTATTTTCAGGTGCTGGAGATTATGCGGACCTGAAAAACGCTCTTCTTTATGCGGACCATGTGAACTGGGTGTCTACGGAGTTGCTGTTGTCACTTTCCACTGCACTCTGGCAACAGCAGCAAATCAAAGCCGGTTTGAGAACTGATTTTACCAGTGTCAATGCGCCTGCGGTTTTAGTGGAAATCACAAGAGCTCAGTGTGATGGATTTATTACACCCGCCTTTGGTGACCTAAAAACTGAGATGACACGTTCTAAAACTGGCGGTTGGAAATAGATATTTACGCAGAGGAACGGGTGAGTAAGACCCTTGATCGGACCAGGTGCTATATAGGATTCGAGGATGAAAAAGGGTTCGTAAATCCCTGGAACACCTATGCCGCTGTTGGCGAGTTACAATCGGCGGTTTGCCGGCTCTTGCTTCCGGATGTTTCTACGTTGCCATTTGCGGCGATTGCTGAGATTCGAGACCGGTCAAAGGACGTTCTCAATCCTATGAGGGCGGAACTATTGAGGCTCACTGAAGACCTTCGAAAGCTTGTTGGGGAAAAAGCAACAGACCCAGCCATCATAAAAGTAGAAGCCGAAAACCTCGTCGCCACGAGAGTCGAGCCGGTTGTAAGAGAAGCGGCTCAGCGAACAAAGGAATTAGCCGAAAAGAAATGGAGAAAGCTCTATACGAGTGCTGCGACAGCATTTGGGTTTGCTGGTGCATCGTTTATCGACCCAAAGCTAATCGGCAAAGCCATTCAGCATACTTTGGAAACGGGAGCTCTCATGTTTAAGGATGAAGAGGATAACAACCGTCACCCGAAGATGACCGCTCAGTTTGTGCTTCAGGCGCACAATGTTTTGAGGGGAAAATAACGTGCTTGTGATCGCGGTGTTTCCACATAGCTTTCCTACAGGCGCAAGTTCTCCCGAGTATTCCCAATGGTTCTTGCCGGTCCTATCACTTTTGGGAGGGGCACTGGGCGGTATCTTTGGCGGCCGGTTCGCGAAACACGGAGAGATCTCGGCGATTCGCAGTCAGCTTGACGAGGTTGTTAGGCAAAACAATCGTCTTACATTAGAAGCCGAAGAAATTAAGCGGCAGGTCTCGGGCCGTCAGAGAATGTGGGAACTGAAACGGGAAACCGCATATGAGTTTGCATCCCTTAGCGGAACGGCTACCAAGCTGTACACAAGGACCATCTTTCTTGCACATGAAATCAGAAATTCAGAATTGTCTCCTGAAGCGCGTGAGCGAAAGCGTTCAGAGCTGACTGAGACTGATAGGAGGGTTAAGCAGATGATGGAATCGCTCTGGGGATTAGAAGGAAGGGTGTATTTAGTGTTCGGGCTGAAGGCCTCTGGGCAAATCCAAGACCTCATAAACAGCGTGATGGATTTGATAAGCTCAGCGCAAACCAATACTCGGGAACAGATCGCTGACAAACAGCGCTTGTACATCACAAACCGAAGCGCACTGATAGCAGGTTTCAAGCAGATACTTGATGAAGGAAACTGATCATCTACATGCAGAAGCGCGGCTTCGTGCTCGTGCTGAAGATCGCCGCGTTCGAATCAAACCAGACCTAACGAGACCAAGCAATGTGCGGGAAATACACGTTTCCTACGCAGCCAACGAATAGAAAGGACTCAGAATGACATCACGAAAACTCTTTTCGTCCATTTCTCGCATTTTCCTGTCATTCACACTTCTGACTTTGATCCCGCTGGATACATTTTCTGCAGCGACTTGCACGGGTTCCGATCCTTGCAACGCATGTAAGAATTGTCGGTATTGTCGGCACTGCGCTAAGGAGGGCGGGAAGTGCGGGGTGTGTAAGTAATATCCAACTCCGCGTTGTCGGCCAGCCTCACTTACATTGTTTGCGCAAAACGTCGTCCAGCTTCCCTTGACCCTGCTTCTTCAGCAAGTCATCCAAGAGTTTGGACTTCGCGTCGGACTTCTGCTGGAGGATCGCGCTGTACACCTTGAGGACGCTTTCCACGGCGGCTAGGTTCATCGCAGCCACGTCACCAGCTTTAGCGGGATTCTCGATCAGGAACGCGCCGCTGGCGAGCATGTACTGCCGCGTGACCGCATGCCAGTACTTGTACTTCGCGTCGTTAAATTCCCCCAGGAGAGCCGGGCACAACGGCACGTGGATGTCGTGCGCGTCGCTGAGCCGGTTGAGTGCCCATTCGCCGTCCTTGTTCACACCCTCGTCCAACGGATTGCTCTCCAGTTTGTGCGTGATCTCTGCCCATCGCGCTCGCTCTTCCGGTGTCGATGTTCCTTGGGCTGATGCTCTCGGCGTAATTGCCACGAAGAGGAAGCACAACATTGGAAGCAACACCCAAGCCACGCGCCTATTCTGCACATTTCCCCCAACACACTATTGCGGGGCGTCGATCTCATAGACCGTCAGGGTTGGGACCTTCGACGGAGCCACGATCAAGAGTTTCGATCCGGCTCGATACAGCAATGGATTACCCCACTGCCTGCCCGTGTCCGTGTCATTGCTATCCGCTACATTCAGAAAGTCCATCGAGTGCCGCCACGCTATCGTCGGCCCATCGGCCTTCAACAGTAGGAACTCGGAAGAAAGGATTTTGTCTCCGCCATGCTCCGGCTCACGATCGGGACTAGTTGTGCAGATGGCCCCGGCATAGTCGGCAACGTCGCCGCTGCTGTACATGTGAGGTACGCACGCCAGCTCCAGCTCCCCCGTATGACCGTTGTTGTAGACAACAACAGCTCCCTGTGCCGAGAAGTCTCCGTAAAACGCTAATAGCTTTTCGCCAAGAACTGTGGCTCCTTTATCCGCTCCGTGCATGAACTGGAAATCCAACTTTGCTTCGGAAAGAGAGCCGTCTTCGTGGTATTCCTGCCACGCCCAAGAGCGCAACTGGAGCCAAGTTCTGCGGCTCTTTGGAGACCAGACGATTGCTTCACCATATAGTTGACGTTTTGGTCCCGTGACCTCCGATGTGATTTTGAAATCGGGAACACTCATGCGTACGAAACGCAGATTGTCTGCCCGTTCGGATGCGAAGCTAAGCGCACCATTCTCATCGAAGCCTGCGAAGAGGCGAGAACTGTCTCCGGAAGTGAACGGCAGAGCGTTTGTGCGCCGGACCTCCGACAAGTCTTTCGCAGAGAGCACAAGCAGCAGACTCGGCTCATGTATCTCTGCATAAACCAACGTCTGACCGTCCGGTGATAGGAAGAAGCCTTCCGCAGCTCGCGCACCATGAACGCGCGGAATATTGACGACTGTGTGCCTCAACTCTTTTTGCGTTGCTAGATCGAACGCCGACACCTGCAGTTGATTGGAGAAGCGCAGCACATCGAACGAACGATGCGCTTCGTAAAGCACCCCGCCGCCTGCGGTCATCGCCGGAAGAGAGAGCTCAGTGTTTGCTTTCGCTAGGGGCAGCGTGTACGAGCCTTGCCCCCAGCAGCGCGCGGTCAACAGAAGCAGCGCGAGTAGAAAGGTCGTTTTCATGGCAAGGGCGTGTTCTTTTCTGCCGCTGCGCGGCCACTAGCGGCATCCCTGATCGTGTCAACCATGTGAAGAACGAACTGCTGAACATCGACGCCTGTCGGATGACCCTCGAAGTGCATTTCCATTTGGCCCGAGGGGTTGAGCATTTGGACGTAGCCGTTAGAGTCCTTCCACTGATCTCCGGCTTTATGCGCTTGCGATAGGCGGTCAAGTGCGGTCGTCAAGCCGCTCTGTTTATGGAGGGCTGCTTCAGCGGATGCAAATGCGTTCTTAGTGGTTTCGCTGAGTGAAGCGCGGCCTTGGCAAGAACCGCCGCAGTCAGAGAAGAAGTTCCCTTGGATGCCTGCAAACGCTCCACTCCCGCTGAGTTGGGTATTATCGCTGCCGTCGATGAACTGCGATCCTGTTGAAGTGGCTCCTGTTGAAGTGTTGGTGAAGCTGACCCCATTGTTCTGATCGAATGTGCCTGAGCAATTATTCCCGAACTGATCGCTGTAGCCAGCGCTGGAATCGCGCTGTTTATCCATGTCGACATCAGCCGCTTGGAAAGAACCATTGACGGTCTGTCCCTGCACCCACACCGAAAAACTGCCGTTCTGAACCTGGCCACAGCCTGAGTGATCTGAGGTTTGGCAGGCGAGATAGAAATCCAGCCCAGTAGGATCGATCAGCGAAAGTGGATTGTTCCGCACATACGCGTACAGATTCAGGCTCTGTGGATCAGTCAAACGATCCGCGCTGATGAACACAGGATCTGCACTCATGAACCTACCCATGTTCGACGAATTGTATCTAGCCCCAAAGTTATCAAGGCCGGATTCGGAGTCTCGTTCTTTGCCGGTGAACTTGTGTGTAGTGCCGGTGTCACCCGCGAATTGCCGCAGCTTCCAACTTCCGGTATTGATGTGTACGTTCAAAATATTCCGCCGCCAAACAACGCCGCCGAAGTGATTGTCGAATGACTTGACCAACTGATACTCAATCATAACTTTGGTCCGAATGAGACCATTAAAGGTTGGGCCTTTTTCGATGACAGCCTTTCGGCCCGGTTTTACTACGTGCGGGTAACAGTCAGCGATTTCACGGGCAATCATTACACTTCACCCGCGCTAACCTTGCAGGCCGCGTCTGGACTGGATGTCACCCTGCGCTTCACTGGTAGACGGAAAACTTTAACAAAGCTCAAACTGCTGGACCACTGCGGATAAAATGACCAGCTTCCGTTTTGCTCAATACAGAGCCTATCATTCAGTCGTGCGAGAACATCCTCGGTAATATGCCAGACGTTTCGACCTTCGGGTGTCTGCGACGCCACTCGGCGGTAGCCTCTTCTAACTGAATCAGGTAAACCGGGAGCGGCGGCTTGCCTAGCATCGCTCTCGGCGAACACATGTAGCGCGCCGCCTCTCCGAACTCGCGCAACTTTTCATCGGGCATCTTGCGGAACCGTTGTCGCAGTTCCTCGGCATTGAAATTCAGGATTTGGACGCCGGAGTGCATCTATAGTCCGAGACCTTTTTCGTACAAAGATGGATAGAAGCGAGGATAATCTCGCTGCCCTTCATTTCTTCGAAGTGCGACATCTTTCTACGTTCCATCGCGTGAGTTAAGAATATTGCCACCCACTTCACAACGGAAATAGCCCGCCACAGGAAGTCGGTCAAGGTGTTCATCCCGAAGCAGGAAGTTACGCTATCATCCTTGCGAATCAGGGGAATCCGACCCAGCTCTTTCAGCATCTTCCCTATTCAATCGTCGCCATTCCGCGAGCAAGCGGTCCTCGACAAATGGAATGCCGCCTCCCGAATATGGTCTTAACCGCTTCAAACCTTGGATGCGATCATAAATTCGGTGAGTTTCGTCGGATTGAAGAGGCGTCGGAATTTGAAGCTCTCTGATAAGTACGGTTGAACTAACCTCACTTGCCAGCGAGGGAAAGAAGCACACGAAATCAGAACTATCCGTAACATCATCGTCTCTCGCGTTCGGACCACCTCTCTCTTTCAGTTCTTGCCGGAATGCGCCCTCATCGTCGGTGAATGCGTTCAACACCCTTGCTCCCGCGCTTTCCAGCAACGAGCGAATAAAGGCGGACTCAAAATCCGGCGTTGGCCTAGGTGGCACTTCGTCCACATCCATAAATACAGTGTCATATCGTCGGTTCTCGACTTCTCGATGTAGATCGACGAATCGTGGAACGTCATTTAAAGTTACATGCCCCATACCGAAAGCTGGCAGTCGGATATCGATGAAGACCACTGGAAAAGCACGATTGAAAACATCTTGGCGTAACAATGCGCGGCGATACCGCAAAACGCGCTGATATTGCAGATCAATCAGTCGGGGTCTAGTCTTCGATCCGTGACCTGCAAGATACATTGCCGTTCCGATTGTATTTTCAACCATAGTTTCAGACGGGCAACTTCGTCAGATTTTAGCCTAAGACGAAAGATGTCCCGCTATCCTTATTAGGGACGGCGGGGCGTGATATTGAAAAGGGGCTCTTTTCTCAGAACGGAAAAACGGGCGAGTGTCGCGCATGCAAACTCTGCCAGGTTTCCAGGGAGCGGATCCGACTCATATAGGGAGGATCGTTTCTGGGCACAGGCGAGGGTTGGCTACACATCCAGTCAACTAGGATCTTGGTCGCCTCACGGGATGCGTCCAGTCGGGTAACGGCCCGTTTGATGAACAATTCAGCGTCAGCCGTGCTCTCGCGCACAGGCGAATTTAACATCGGCCTGACGAAATCTTTTGGCTGGCGCTTCCATTTCATACCTACCTCACTTCTCGGAAACATTATGTAACGAAAATAAATAATTTCAATCGCGATTGCTCAGAGTGCCGTAAACATAAATCCTGAAAAGGTCCACAAAAGTGGCCGGTCGCGGTGTCACCTCCAACGGACACTCAGAAGCTGTCTTCGATGGTATCGACAATCCAACGCGCAGCTTTCAGCATTGAGAGCCCTCGATTCCCGAGAGTGTCATTGTCTGCACAAGGAGGCGGATCTTCGTCAACCGCCACGTCAATGGCCAAGTCGGGATTTGCTACCACATTCATAGTTGGGTCGTATCCAATCAAGCGAAAACTGGCGATTTTGCTTTCGTTCTTGAGAGGGCCCGAACCCGTGACGTGGAGATAAGCGAGACTAGTGCCGGGAGGGCAGCGAACCTTCGGACTGGCGTTGGAAACCCACGATCCGGCGATATGGATTCTGCGGTGCCTATCCTTTCTCGCCCAGTCGTGCAAAATCCCGAGAGCACGGTTGAAATTAAAAACGATGTCTTCCGGCCCAAGTTCAGGAATGTTGTAGGCCTGTACCGATTCGATGATGTCCCTACGCTTTTGCATTAGTGGACGGAGATACAGGCCGACCTTCTTAGCAAATTCCGAGGCGGAATTACAGATGGGGAATTCGAGATTCTGTTCACTGGGCGGGGGGTTCTTTCCAGTTTCGAGGATGGCTGCTTGGTAGACGATGCCATCGAGAGCAGCGCGGGTTTGATAAAGCATTTCGCCAAATTGGAGAGCGAACCTATTGAACAATCCGTCGTCTTCCACCTGAGACATCCAAATACCGCCTGTCCCATCGTCGTTCACGCGCACGCTAACGGTGTAAGCGCCGTTTTTCGTAGCAAACTCTCGCCACATTTCGGACAGAGCATCGCGGTGAAACTTTGCCCGCGTGAGACGCTGTCGACACCCATCGAATGGTCTCATTGTAGCGACGAGTATATGTCAGGCCGATTGTGTTATAGCGTCATCGCCGTTTTCAAAGTGGCGGCTATTGTGACAACACAAGAACATCTCATGGACTTTGCTATTCAACTGTTGCATTTTCAACGACTTCTAATTTAAGCGTTTGCCGTGGTCGTGACTCTGACCTTGCTACTAGCGTGCTACTACCTTCGGGCGATTAAAGGCACGCTAAAACCCGCTCAGGCACTGTCGATTTGATCTAATCCGAAAAGCGCGTTGCAAACAATACGCATGCCAACGCGAGTCAACCTAGAGCCTCCCTACAGTCAACGAGGGGTACAATCCCTCCTCCTCCGCCAGACAGTCAGCATATTTCTCTCTCTCTAGAGCGACTTGGCCAGAAAGGTCGAGTTTGGCGGCCAAATCTGCGAAACCGACTGGACGCGTAAGCCTGTCTCCGCGCTGAAAGCAAATCAATTCGCAAATTTCACGTCTGATTTCTCTGAGAAACTGTCGATGGTTCCCTTCCGGGGCTTATGAAAAACGGTGGCCCAGTTGACAAGCCATTTCGTATCAAGCGGGCCCGTGCTCTCTTTCCAATCAGGAAGCTAGCGCTTCTGAGCCAAGGCCAAGACGCCGAACGGCACGCCGACGCATTTGCTTCCGCGTTTTTGATGTCGAGGTCCAGCGTGACCGCGCACGCCTCGCGAAACACTTCACTACCGGCCCTGGTCAAGATGAAGGCGATTGGGGCTGTCTCCGTCGCTGCGTTGAACCGCCGGCTCTTCGGAGTCGGCATGACGAGCGATTGGCAGTATCAGACGCTATCCATCGAAATCGCCAAACGAGGGTTTCGCACGGTGAGCCTCGCGAGGCGCCACGCGAGACCTCTTACATCCTGCCATCTGTTTTTGGTGCGCTGCGTTAGGAGGGGATCAGTCGGGGGGAAGTTGCAGATGGTCTTCGAGGAACTTTTGCTCCTCAGGCGGATAAATCGCGCCAACTGTGAATTTTGTATCACGCATATCGAACATGTCTTTTTATGGTGAGCATACCGTCTCCTGTCCGGGACTCTAGCACGAGCCTTTGTTTCGCGGAATGGCCTGCGAGTAAAGGAGGTCACCCAAAGCCAAGGCGGCAGTACTTCCGGCCGGTACGGGTAGCCCAATGACACCAGGAGTCGTCTGCGGGACACTTATCATGGAGACGACACCTCGATGGCCACGAAAAGCACAGCCCCGGTAGCGAAGACTACCTTTATATTTGACGGCGCCGGACGCCGTTACCTGATCCCGTGGGAAAAAGAACAAGCATTTGAAGCCTGGACCGCTGCAGTCAAAAAGCAAGAACTAGAAGAGTACGTAAAGAATGGCGGCGAGACCTTCGAGCGCTATAAGTTCACTGAAAATTATGTCCAGAACTTTGCACTCCTTAAAACTTTCTACAGTTCAGCCGCAAACTAATCGAGGCCTGACCCACAGCGAAAACCAAGCTCGATCCTATCGGCCTTCTTAATCCTCTTTACCGGATTGCACCCACTCCCATCGCTCCTTTGTCCGCTGGTCTTCAGGCAGACTGAAATACACGGTTCGCTTTTTGTTCCACTGAGAACTCTTCGTGAGCTTGTTTCAATCGTTCCGGGGTGCATTCATTGCGACGAGCCAGGGCCGATAGCCCTGCAAACAGCAACCATGCTAGAGCGAGAGCTGAGGCGATCCATAAGACCGTCTGCATAAAAAGCGAAGTCTAACCCACAAGGCCTAATACCCTCAGCTGCCTCTTGTTTTGAAATAGCGGATCGATTCTTTCTCCATTTTGCATGACTCCGCTTGTTGCGGTTTCGACGGTTGCGAGAGTATTTATTTGACAAGAATACGCTACATTTAACCCGGCAGTCTGCTGAACGTGCCGCCTGGCAAGATGCCAGAAACTACACCCCTGGTAGGAGGCATTTTGTCGCGCCAAGACCACAGAGACTACGATGCGGCATTAAGAAAGATCCGCGAGGCGGAGCGAAAGCCAGAGTCAGTCTCGACGGGAGATATTGCTCTTTTCTGTCTAGCCGGAGTGTTGGCAGTAGCCCTATACCTGGCGCCTGAGAAGACGCCTCTCTGGGTTTGCCTAGGTCTGACTTGTATGGCCGCCCTGGCGACACACCCTGTTTGGAATACTCCTTGGATAAAGAAAGCGACAACTCGCGAGCAAAGATTTGGGCGGTGCTTCTTAGGCCTATGCGGAATGATCGTGCTTGTTGGACTTTATGGGTGGTTCGTATGGCCGAAGGTACCCTACTACCACGACCTAACCGAGGCGCAAGTAGCGCATTTCATCGGTATTTTGAAGGGACAAGAAGTAAAGCGGTACGAGCTTCGCGTGGGCTGCTCTGGTTCAAGTGAAGACGTCTGCGTATTGGCGAGGAAGTATATCGAGATGTTTCAAAGAGGCGGATGGAAGGTTCAGGGGCCAGCTGTACAAAGAATGTCGCTCCCGAAGCCGATGTCGGGTGTCGTGGTAATGATACGTGGTGTCGGAACACCTAATTACGACAATCCTGATTTAGGCATATGGACCCTCGAAAGTCAGAGCCGCCGAACTATTCGAGAAGCATTTCTGAGCTTGGGAATAAAAGTCGAAGAGCAGGGAGACGTTTCAATGCCCGATGAGGTCTTGGGAATTTATCTCGGCCCGCCACCGAGTTGATCACCACTTTTCACACGTATCACCTACTGTTACACTTGCCGCGAGTACTCTGTGCGGGCCAGTGCAACTCCGTGCATAGCAGCCATTCGAAACAAACCACATAGATTGCATGGGAATGCATCGCTTTGCACTGGATCACAATTTTTTAGACTCATAATCCGTTGGTCCCAGGTTCAAATCCTGGCGGGCCCACCATCATCCGGGAGCAAACTTATCTAAAGTATCCTCTATATGCCGCTTACCGGAAACCGCTCCGGACGTGGGTTCTAAGCCCTCTGCCCATAATTCCATTGGGGTCGCGAAAGGTGTCGCACGCTATCGGCTACGTAACCCTGCCGAAATGTGTTGAACCCAATTGTCAATTCACTCCAGACCTCGCGAAGAACGCTGGTGGATTTTCGGCTAAAATCAACGGTCAATGTCCGAGAATTGACATTGGTCCAGGTGAGTTCCATGATTACAGCGAACCCGGCCTTATAAGGAGATTAGAAAATGACAAAAGTCCTCAGATGTAGCGACATTAAACCTGGGTGTGATTTTGAAATACGCGGCAACTCGGAAGAAGAAGTTATGAAACAAGCTACCGCGCACGCAAAGACAGCACACAACATTCAAGACATCACTCCCGAACTTGCTTCAAAGGTTCGAAGTGCGATTCATGAAGAGAGCCAAGCAAAAGGACACAGCTCCGGCTCAAACTGACGATTTAAGGTGTATTGGGCGCTGCGAACTCAAGGATGGCCTTCAACGGCCATCCTTTTATTTTCGAGTTTCATTTATTCTGGACGCAGTAGCACCAGTACGTCAAAGACTCCTTAATACTGTTCTCAGCTGTTCTTCTGCCATCTCTCGACGAGATTGCAAGGTTGGAAGTTTGCTCGGGGCCAGGCCATGCCATCGGCACAGCCTCGCGCCGTTAACTTCGCTTCGCGTAAGCTACTCCACATCGAAAGAATCTTTGCTTCTCCAATTCCTGCACATAAAAAATTTGAGCCGGTACGAAGATGTTGGAAGCTCCAGGTGAGTACGGCACCGCTATTTCAATCATTGTATCCACGAAGTACACCTTGCGGCTCTTGAAGCGAACACCGCCGCGTGACATGTCCTCACAGACGACCACATCATC
>PNAR01000156.1 GCA_003169715.1 Acidobacteriaceae bacterium
CGTCATTAGCGGAGTCGAATCGGCGGAAGATATTCTCGATGTACTCCGGCTTGCCGACGAAAGCGGAGTTCGCCTGGCTGCCGCTGGCGACGATCCAGGGCTGATGCCGGTTCCCTTGTTCGAATCCATCGAATCCCTTCGCGCTTCGCCGGAAATCATGTCTCGCGTCTGGGCCACGCCAAAGTACAAAACCTTGCTTGACTCCTGGGGACGCTGGCAGGAAGTTATGCTTGGCTATTCCGATTCCAACAAAGACGGCGGCATGCTGACCAGTCTTTGGGAACTCTACAAAGCGCATCGCGCATTGCATCGAGTGGCGCGAGAACACGGAGTTAAGTTGCGCCTGTTTCATGGCCGCGGAGGCACCGTGGGCCGCGGCGGAGGCCCCACCCATGCGGCAATCGTGGCGCAGCCCGCGGGAGACTTCTCCGGAGAAATTCGTGTTACCGAACAAGGCGAAGTGCTCAACTGGAAATATGCCGACCCCGTGCTTGCGGAATGGAATCTCGAAATCATGATTGCCGCTTGCCTCGAAGCTCTAACCCGCCCGAAGGGTCCAAAAGCCGGCAGCGACCAAAAATGGAACCAGGCGATGGACGAGATGTCAGCGGATTCGTACAGTTTCTACCGAAAAAATATCGCCGAGAATCCTGACGTGCTCGTGTATTTCGAGCAGGCCACTCCGGTGAACGAGCTTGAACATGCGCGAATCGGCTCACGGCCGTCGCGGCGTTCGCAAAACCGGCGGCTCGAAGATTTGCGCGCCATTCCATGGGTGTTTGGCTGGATGCAAAGCCGTCACGCCGTTCCCGCCTGGTTCGGAGTCGGTTATGCACTCGATCGGTTCGCGGCGCGAGGTTCCGGGCAGCAGCAGTTGCTACTCGACATGATGAAAGATTTTCCGCTCTTTTCGGATTTGATCCGGAACGTCGAATTGGCCATGGCGAAAGCGGACCTCACCATTGCGAAAATGTACGCTGGCCTGGTCGAGGACGCGACGCTCAGAGAACGCGTCTGGCAGATGCTGGTGGAAGAATTTGAACGCACGCGGCGCGTCATCCTATCCATCACAGGCGAACAGCAAATTCTGGAGAGCAACGCCGTGTTATCGCGATCAATCCGGCTGCGCAATCCGTACGTGGATCCAATCAGCCTGATCCAAGTTGACTTGCTGAGAAGAAAGCGTGCTGGCGCAAACTCAGACGAATTGAATTACGCCCTGGCCGCGACCATCAACGGCATCGCCGCCGGACTGCACAACACGGGGTAAGCCGTGGGTGCCCCATAGGGTGCCCGTCCTTGTCTCTACGCTTTTTGGAGAGACAGGCGGGGATTTTGACTCTCTCTTCACTACTACGATTCAGATTTTGAGAAGACGCGCAAGAACGATTACGATTAGCTGGCATGAAACCATCCCTTCGCAAAATTCTGATTGAGTCGCACATCGCCGCCATCGCGATCGCGGTGCTCGTTCTGGGATCCCTCGAATTTGGATTTCGAGCTTTATGCACTCTCCTCTGGCCCGTCGCCACCTTCTTGTTCACTACCGTCGCCATCTTTGATATTCCTTACTTTTCCCATACCTTCAGCCCTCAGGAACAGTACATATTCATGACTGCCGTCTCGTTCTTCTTGGGAGCGCTCGCAAACCTCGGCGCCGCGTGGGCTCTTGCCTATGGGGTCTACGGCGTCGGCCCGATGCGCAGCCTAACCAAGCATTGCGTCAATTCACCGGGGAGGAACTTTGCTTGATCGTCTGAAGAGGAACCTTGTGGAGAGCTATGTGGGTGCGATTTGCCTTGGGTATCTATTCGCTCAAGGGCTCATACACCTCGCATATGTCTTCGTCGCGCCCATCACAGGTTGGATTTCGCGGAAAGAATACCGCGCACTCACATTGGCGCCCGACGTCTCAACAAAACTTCGCCTACAGGACGCATTACCCGAATTAGCCAGCGCGATTTCTCTGTTGCTGCTCGGATACATCTTGCTTCGCTGGTTGTACTTCACGCCTGTAACCGAGAAACCACCAGAGAGGACATCGCATCCCGGCTGAAGGCCCTAGCCTTCGCGGAGATCATCGGCTTATTCTAGACATCGGCTTTAGCTCGCCGTGCAGCCTCTGAAACTCGAACGCTGCGCGACAGCACGAACATCGAGTTCTTCCGCACGAGGAAGTGAATGTACGTTCGCCATCCCGCCGTTGCAGGCCGCTTCTATCCGAAGGATCCAGGCAGGTTGCGGGCTGACTTGCGATCCTACCTCTCGCCCCACGAAAAGAAAGACGACAAGAAAATTGATGCACTCGCGTGCATGGTTCCCCACGCTGGATACGCTTACTCCGGCCATGTTGCTGGCGCGGTGTTCGGCAAAATCAATATTCCCCGCCACTGCTTCGTCATCGGCCCGAATCACACCGGCCTCGGCCGGCCGCTTTCGATCATGAGTGAGGGCGAATGGGAAACGCCGCTGGGCACCGTACCGATTGCCACTGATTTGGCAAAAGCGTTGATGAAAGCGTTCTCACCCCTGACCGAAGACACTGAGGCGCATCACGCTGAACATGCCATAGAAGTAGAATTGCCGTTCCTGCAAATTCTGCAACCGGATATCGCTTTCGTTCCGGTCGCGCTCGGCACTCAACAGTTCGACCTTCTCGAACCGCTTGGATACGCATTGGCGGATGTTATCGCGGCCCAGAGCGAGCCGGTTTTGATTGTTGCTTCCAGCGATATGAACCACTACGAGAACGACGCAATCACTCGAACGAAAGATGCAAAAGCCATCGAGCAGATTCTGAGGTTGGACGCACGCGGTCTATTCGATGTCGTAAAAGAAGAAAACATCAGCATGTGCGGTTTGGGCCCGGCGGTCACCATGCTCGCCGCCGCGAAGAGGCTCGGAGCCGTTCCGAGCGAATTGATCGGATACGCGACTTCGGGAGACGTCTCCGGTGATCGCGACATGGTCGTGGGATACGCGGGCGTCGTGGTCACGTCCTAGGCGGTGTTATTCAGTCCGGATGGCCGCTCCCCTGCATTTTTGTTGAGCCCACCGCGGGATTTCTATTTCGTTTGCTACAGAATCGTCACGCTCAGTCATGCGTGACTTTCTAATTCTTGCTCGGTCCACGTCCCGCTGGAGCAGGGTGCGTTCCAGACCCACCCGAATTCATCGGTCTTGCGTTGCCGGGTCCCGCAGACGGCAACGACCGCGATGACGGCGAAGCTCCACGCGATCCTGATCCCGATGACAAAGACTCTGACCCCATTGTGCGCATGGGTGCCATCTGCACCGGCGCACTGTGAATCCTTGCGGTCACCATTCCCTGCGTGGTCACTCGCCCGGAAACTCTGCTGAGATCATTCAGTCCGCCTCTTGGAATGCCAAGGCCCGCCGAGTTATTTTGAATAATCAGCTTGCTTGTAGATCGCCCCGCGAATGTAGGAGACGGTCCGCGGTTGACCAGCACTAAACTCTGACCACCGGTTGCCGGAGGTTTCGGCGCGCTAAAATTCGCCGGAGCATTCAACAGCCGCGGACGAGTGTTCACCGCCATCCAGGTACCGCCCGGTTGCCATGCCCATCCGCGTCCTGGAATGAATGCCCAATTCCCCGAGTGGTAAGGCGTCCATCCCCACGGATATGCCGACACCCATCCATAACCCATGCCTGGATAAAATGCCCATGCTCCATCCATGAACGGGTCCCAACCCGCGCCCGCGAAATAGGGCTGCCACATTAACCCATACCCGGGCATGTTGAAATAATTTCCGTAGTAGCTGAGATCAGTCAACCCGTAGGCATAGGACGACGAACTTGCGACGACGCTATTACTGCTGTACCGCTGCTGGTATTGGTCTTGCTGCTTATCCCACGCGTCATAAGGTGCCGGCTCAATATCCTTGGCGGTCTTTCCCGCCTCGTTGCCCGCAAGATCGAAGAATGCAGTGCGGTTCTTCGATACCTGGACGACCGTCCCGGACCCATCCTCCACATCGGCTTCGCCGTTCATTACGGAAACCGCCGCATTCTTATCTGATAATTCAATCCGTAAATGTGCCGGTCGAGTGAGAACGATTTTCTCGCGCCCGAACATCAGAGTTAGCTGATCATTCTTCGTATTCTTGAAATCAACATACGCTGTGCCGGACTTGAGATTGACATTGGAAACTCTAATCCCAGAATCGGCCAAAGAAAGTTGCGGGAACTCGGCCGCCGTGTCAGGAGCCATCCGCAACGCGCTCCCATCCTCGAATTCGATTTGCGCGCGCCCGTCGCTTTGCGTTCGCACCTGGTTCCCCTGCGTGATCGGCAAATTCAAAAACGCCTTCTCGTAACCGTGAAGACCGCGATTGATCTGCACGCCGCCTTCAACGTCGCTAAGCCGCACAATCCGCACTTGCGAGTCTGCGAACGATGGAACGGTAATCAACGAACAAATCGATGCGGCTAACGCGAAAACGAAGCCTTGAACTCTAGATATTGCCATGTGTGGGAACCCCCAGTCGCTTACGTTATTAGAGCACTTTCCAGAGTATTTAGTTGTCACGAATAAGTGATCTTCTGCGCCTTTGCGAGACCTGGGATTAACCATGGAGCCATCCGTTCACTTACCATTACCATCCGCTATCAGCCGCTGAGCCCGGGCCCGAACCACATTCATCAGCGAGGGATCGTCAATAATTTTCTGCAAGACCGAAGCAATCGCCGAAATCTCTTCCAACCCATTCACTCCGGTTGCCCCCTCCATCTTCTTCAGATCCTCATCGAGCGCGAGCTTCTGATAGCGGCGGTCGTACTCAAGGCGGCGTCCAAATTCCATGGTCGCTCCCAAAGACTGAAAAATCGTGGTCAGCTCCAGGACGGCGGGGATTGGCGAGTAGTTATACGTGGCCTTCGTGTTCCGTTGGTCATCCTTGTAGGAGAGTGTCTTCATCCCGGTGGCCGCAATATTCTTTTTCTTCGAATCAACCTTGCCCTGAAAATAGTGGGCCTGCTTTGTCAAATCGAAAATCTTCGCACAGGTCGCCGGCGTAAACGTGAAATCGAAATGGAATGATTCCTCTGCCGCCGACTGGTCAGTAAGTTTTCCTTCCGATTGATAGGCGCCGTGACAGTCTGACGTGATCGAAATGACGTAATGCTCCGGCTCCGAGCCCGGAAACGTTTGCTCGAACGCGATCGCCGCACCAGATTGCTGGCCTTGGAGAAGGACGGTCCCCGAAAGTAATAACCCAATCGGGATTAACGCGAAGCGGGATACTCTGAATCTACCTTGATTCATGCGGAAGAAATTATGCCAAAAATGTTGCGCGTCTGCGAGGAATATCGAATCGCACCCGGCCTCGGTGTCCTCATTCCTTACGGCCCACCATTTCCACAAATATCTGGTGCACACGCGAATCATCACTCAACTCCGGATGAAACGTCGAAACCATAACCTGCCCCTGGCGCACCGCGACCGGGTCATTCCCTTCGGTTGCGATGACTTCAACTCCCGGCCCGATGCGCTCAATTTTGGGAGCGCGAATAAAAACCATCTCCAGTGGCGAGCTCTGGGAGTTATTCAACAGAAGACGGCCCTGGCGAATGGAGCTATCAATTTGGCGCCCATAGGCGTTTCGGCGGATGGTGATATCGAGCGCGTCCAGTCCATCTTGGCGAGGATTTTCCACATTTTTGGCCAACAGGATTGCCCCCGCGCACGTCCCGAAAGTGGGCTTCAGCCGAACAAACTCTTTGAGCTTTTCAAACCCCGCGCCGCCCAGTAATTTCAGCAAAGTTCCGGACT
>PNAR01000139.1 GCA_003169715.1 Acidobacteriaceae bacterium
AAGGTCTTGAACTTGGCTTCTTCGATGACATTGGTTTGCGGATTCACCTTGATCTGTAGCTTCATTACATCGCCACATTCCGGCGCTCCGACCAAACCGGTGCCAACCTCCGAGCTGTTCTTGTCCAAAGACCCCACGTTGCGCGGGTTCGAATAATGATCCAGTACCTTATCGCTATATGACATTTTCTCTCCTCAAGAAATCTATCTTCAAAATTCGATTTAGTGCGCTTCCGCCGCCCACTTCACTGATTTAATATCTATGCCTTCTTTCGCCATTTCGTAAAGCGGAGAAAGTTCGCGCAAGCGTGTAACCGTCTCGACTACACGATCGGCGACGTAATCAACTTCGGCTTCGGTGTTGAATCGTCCTATGCCGAAGCGGATTGAACTGTGCGCCAGGTCGTCACCCGTGCCCAGAGCCTTCAACACATAAGATGGCTCAAGCGTCGCGGAGGTACATGCCGATCCGCTCGAAACCGCGATGTCATTGATTCCCATCAGCAGAGATTCGCCTTCCACATACGCAAAGCTGATATTCAAATTGCCGGGAAGCCGATGCTCCATGGTTCCGTTGATATAAACCTCGTCCAGGCGTCCCATGATTTTTTCTTTCAGGCGATTGCGCAAACCAGCGAGGTGACACGATTCCTTCGCCATTTCTTCGGAAGCGATCGCGCAAGCCTTGCCTAGTCCGACGATTCCCGCGACGTTCAAAGTTCCAGACCGCATGCCGCGCTCGTGCCCGCCGCCATCAATGATGGCTGAAATTTGCACTCGCGGATTCTTGCGGCGAACATAAAGAGCGCCAATGCCCTTAGGTCCATACATCTTGTGCGCGGAAATCGAGAGCAGATCAATGTTCTGCTTGTTGACGTCAATGGGAACCTTCCCGACAGCCTGCGTTGCATCGGTGTGGAAGATCACTCCGCGCTCGTGGCAAATCTTTCCAATCTCAGCAATGGGCTGAAGCACGCCAATCTCGTTGCTTGCGGCCATGATAGTTACCAAAATCGTTTTGTCGTCAATCGCCCGCTTGAGATCTTCCAGATCAATGAGCCCGTTTTTTTGCACGGGCATATACGTAACCCGGTAGCCGTACTTTTCGAGGCGCTTGCAAGTGTCGAGCACTGCCTTATGCTCGGTGACCGCGGTGATGATGTGATTTCCCTTTTCGCGGTACATCTCGGCCACGCCTTTGATCGCAAGGTTGTCGCTCTCGGTCGCGCCCGAAGTAAAGATGATTTCCTTCGGAGTCGCGCCGATTAGTTTTGCGATCTGCTCGCGCGCTATGTCTACCCCCTCTTCGGCAGCCCATCCAAACGAGTGATTCCTGCTGGCCGAGTTCCCGAATTTCTCCATGAAGTAGGGAAGCATCGCCTCGAGCACTCTCGGGTCCATTGGCGTGGTAGCGTGATTGTCCATGTACACAGGCAACTTTATGCCATTGGCTTCAGTGCGCTGTTCTTGAAGAGAATCTCTTACGTCAGTGGTCATTAATTTTCTCCGTCTCTGATTGTGTGACCCTCACTGGTGGCTGCGTGCGGCCGAAGTCTGCACATCCTTACCGCAATGACACGTTTACCAGTTCGTTCTTTTCCTTCAGTTCGGTTTGCGGTCTCCCGTCAATTTCTTCCCGCATGTCCGATATAGTGATGCGCCTCAGCACCTGTTCGATGCTGTCGTTGACCCGCCGCAGAGGTTCACGAATGGTACAGCGTTCGCTCTGATCGCACTCACCGCGAACGGTGATGCATGATGTGATGAATAACGGTCCATCAATAGCGCGGATAACTTCGAACGCTGAGATTGTCCGCGCATTTCTCGCGAGTGTATAGCCGCCCTTTGTTCCATGCTGCGACTGCAAAAGTCCGGCCTTGACCAGCCGCTGCAAAATTTTCGCCAATGCTTCCACGGGAATTCCATATGAGTCGGCAACGTCTTTGGCACTGCAAGCGCCTTCGTCTGACCGCTCGGCGAGATGCTTCATTGCCATCAGTGCGTAATCCGCTTTTTTGGTTAACCTGAGCAATGGGACCAGACTTCCCTTAATACGACCTTTTTAGTCGGATATGAATATTCTAGCCGCGACCAGCGTCAAAAGCAACCTATTGCACCCAACTGCCAGCCAGGACAGTTCAAACGTAACGCATGAGTGCTGAACAGTTTAGGGAAACGCGAATCAGCAGTTTGAAGATGAGGACATTCACGAGACAAAGGTCTTAATCACAAACCAATTTCTTCGGAATTTCGATGGAGGGACGAATGAAGTTCGCCGGGCTCCGGGGCTCCATTCCAAACTAGAAGCTAACGAGTTGAAAGTGCTTTTTAGCCACAAACTTCGGTACGTCACTGTTGGTGCTTGACAACTTTGCCGCCAGACGCTAAAAATACCCAATTTCCGGCGAAAACGGTTCCTCCCCGAATTAATGCTAAAACACCGGATTTATGACTTCAAGCCATCCAAATCACCTCCCCGAGAAAAGAGCAGTCATGGGACAATGCAAGCACCCGCGCGTGCAGGTCGTGGCCAGGGAAGAAGACGCCGAATTCGTCGAATGCCTCGAATGCCGCGAAATCTTCGAGTCCAGCGAGTTCGAGGACATGGCCATCGAAGATACAACGATCGCGAACGAACTCTGACCATTCCGTTACTCTTTCCCCCCAAAGTAACCCCCATGTGGCCTTATCCTCTTGTTACACAACTTTACAGTTGTTAATGTCGGCACAGGGCAAACTATGCGCGTGGACGAGGAGAAAGTGTTTGCAGCTTTAGTGGTGGACGATTCCATGCTGATCCGTCACACCGTCTGCCGATTCCTCGAAGACAGAGGATTTTCGGTGGAGTCCGCCACAAACGGGATGGAGGCGCTTGAACGTCTCAAGCAGCATATTCCAGACGTGATCATTACCGACATGGATATGCCGAAAATGAGCGGCAGCGCTCTGATCAGAGCTTTGAAAGCTGACCTCAGGACCGCAGGCATCCCCCTAATTGCCCTCGCGGGAAAGAGTAGTGGGGCTGAAGACGCACAGCAGCGTGCCAACTTCGCGATTTTCAAAGATATAGATATTGAAGACCAACTCGAAAAAGCCCTACAGGCAGTCCTTGGCAGTAAAGCTGTAGGAAAGTGCACCGGCCTGTAGCCGACCGCCTTTTCGTCCGCCCGTTTTCCCGCCATCACTTCTACGTGAGGCTTCCGCGAGCGGAGGTTCAGCATGACAATAAAAATAAAAACCAAATAAAAGATTGTCATCCTGAGCGCCTGTTCTTCTTCGCTCGCGAAGAAGAACCAAGTCGAAGAGCCTGTCCCGAGCGCAGCCGAGGGAACCCCTACACTCACCATGCGCTAGGTTGACCGTCACCGCAGCTACTGCCCTCATATCCACTCTAAGCAAAGACTGGCTGCCCATGGATGACACCTACTTGCGGGAGTAGTTGTGCTTCGGCTTACTTAAGGATGAGTCCCGGCTCCGCGGAGAAATCCATCGTCGCAAAATCTTCAGTGATCAACTTGGGATAGGCCGCCGCCGCTATCATCGCGGCATTGTCGGTTGAAAGCGAACGAGAAGGGAAAAAAACCTGAATTCCTTCCTTTCGCGCTTCGAGTTCAAAACGGCTGCGCAACTCATTGTTTGCGGCCACGCCTCCGGTGACGAATAACGTGGCTGCGTTGTAATTTCTGCAAGCCTGCAAAGTCTTGCGTATCAAGTCCTCGACAATGGTGCGTTGGAACGATGCGATCAGGTCGAGAATATTTTGTGGACAGGCCGAACGGTGGTCTTCAATGGTCGGCTTGTTGATGCGGCCCATATGATTTCGGCGGGTTTCGATTTCGGCCTGTAAATTATGCGTCTCAACGTATCGAAGAACCGCCGTCTTAATGCCACTGTAAGAAAAATCAAAACGCGCTCCGTTTTCTTCCGTACTCTTGTCGTTACGGTCAGGATGTTTGAGTTGCGGCGAAGCGAATTTCACAGCCGCGGGATTCCCAAACTTGGAAAGCTTATCTATGATGGGTCCGCCCGGATAGCCGAGCCCCAGAAGTTTGGCAACTTTATCGAATGCTTCGCCGGCTGCATCGTCGCGGGTGCGTCCGACATTTCGATAAGACCAAGTTTCTTGCCTTTGTTCTGCCAGGTAGAGATGAGTGTGTCCCCCGGAAACGACGAGCGCAATCACCGGAAAATTTACCAGATGATTGCCATGCTGACGTTCTTCGAGCAACACGGCATGAATGTGCCCTTCAAGGTGGTTCACGGCAATCAGGGGTTTATCCAAAGCGAACGCGAGGGCTTTTGCGTAACTGATGCCGACCAGGAGCGCCCCGGCGAGTCCTGGCCCTTGCGTAACGGCCACCGCATCAATGGATTGATAAGATTGGCCGGCGTCAACAAGCGCCCTGCGGACTACGGGAACTATCGCACGCAGATGTTCTCGCGAAGCCAACTCTGGGACTACCCCTCCATAAGGTTGATGAATTGCAATCTGCGAGAAAACTACGTTGGAAAGGACTTGCTCACCCGCGCGTACGACCGCGGCCGCAGTTTCATCGCACGAGCTCTCGATGCCGAGAATGATTCCACTATTGGATGCCATTGGGGTAAAGCAATATTTTGCTGGCTTCTCCGGTTTTCAGCCGGTCCATGCCGCGGGAGAAATCGCTCAACGGCATGCGGTCGGTAATTACGGGATGCAGATCAAGTTTCTTGTTCTTCAATAGCGCGCTCATCTGATACCAGGTCTGATACATCCGCCGCCCGTTGATTCCTTGCACGGTGATGCCCTTAAAGATGATGTCCTCCGAAAAATTAAGTGAGACTGGTTTCGAGGTCAGGCCCAGTAGAGATATGCGCCCACCGCGCCTCACAATATCGAATGCGGTACGTATCGCATTGGCCTGCCCCGCCATTTCCAACACCACATCTACGCCGAGGCCGCCGGTTTTCTCCATGATTACCCCCTGGACATTTTCGGTAGTGGGGTCCAGGACAAAATCGGCACGCATTTCTTTCGCAATGCGGCGGCGATGTTCGTTTACCTCGATGGCGAAAACCTGTGACGCTCCGACGGCTCGAGCCACAGCAATCGAAAACAGTCCGATCGGCCCACATCCAGTGATGGCGACCGTCTTTGCGGCAATCTCCCCCGCCAGCACCGCGTGGACGGCGTTTCCCAGAGGATCGAGAATGGAAGCGTACTCTTGCGGGATTTCCGGATCCAGCTTCCAAATATTCGATTCCGGTATTACGACGTACTCAGCGAAAGCCCCGTCAGAGTCCACACCAATGATTCTTACGTTCTGGCAGATATGAGATTCGCCGGTACGGCACTGCAGGC